>NZ_CP111061.1 GCF_026250525.1 Chondrinema litorale | reverse complement strand
TAGGACTTACGCAATATTAAATTTCTCTAGCAAAAATGCTCAAGATTTGAGAGATTGTATTTTTTAATACTGATTTATATGAATAAATCTCTGTACATATCATATCTTCTCCATACTCACGGGAATTATACCTGTACCCACATGGCAGCCCATTCTATGGATGTCAGTCATGACCAAGTCACACGTTTTCTAGCCCATTCTAAATTTACCTCTTCCGACCTGTGGGATATTGTCAAGGGCCATCTCCAAGATAGCCCAGACTCATTTATCCTTGTCGATGACAGTGTTCAGGCAAAGAGGTATTCCCGGTATATAGAATTGGCCAAAAGGCAGTACTCAGGCAATGAGCATGGCCTAGTCAATGGGATCAATCTGGTAAACATGGTACACAGCAATGGCATTGATGGGGATTACTATCCTATCGATTACCGAATCTACCACCCAGAAACGGATAAGAAGACCAAGAATGACCATTTCCAGGAGATGTTCACCCGAATGACCATGCGTAAAGACCTGAAAGCCAAAAAGATACTTTTTGACAGCTGGTATGCTTCCATGGACAACCTTAAGCTTGTGCACAGAAGCGGCTGGACATTCTTCACTACCCTGAAGAGCAACCGCCAAGTCAGCCTATCCAGAGACACAGGGATGCAGGCTGTGGGCACAGTCGAGCTTTCCGGTAGGCAACTGCTGGAAGGCGTACAGGTCAAACTCAAAAAATACCCTTACCCCGTCAAATTATTCAAGATAGTCTCCCTAAACGGGGACATTGAATGGGTGATCACAAATGATCTATCGGACAGGATGAATGTATTTGAGGCCGAAAACGAATCCCAGATCAGATGGCAGATTGAGCAGTTCCACAGGGAATACAAACAGCTTACAGGCTCTGAGAAGTGCCAATGCCGAAAGGCAATCTCCCAGAGGAACCATCTAGCTTGCTGCTACCAGGCTTGGATAGGGCTGAAACTCCTTGCAAAACAGTTGAAAACAACACTCTATCAAATCAAAGTACTTCCGTTCAGCAACTATCTTAAACAGATTCTTGCTAATCCTATTATCATTTTTAACTTAAATGCGTAAGTCCTATAAATAACGGATTGCCCATTTCTGAAAAAAAGCGATTCAAAAACAATGGCTCCTGATTAAACAAAAGACCACCATACACAAACAACTCACCCCAAAAAACATCTTTATAAATCACTGTTTGCTGAGCGTAAAAATCTTTTACTTCCCCATATTTCTGAGACTTTAGGTCATCATCCTCATTTTTGAACTTCACCATAAAAGGGAAAACCTGTTCAGCATTGGTAAAAACTACGGTATTTTCATCTTCACCTTGTTGATTCCACTCATTTTCAAAAGGGGCTTGCCTTAAATAAGCGCCTAAGTTTTCACTGGCTTGCTTTGGTGTAGGTGATTGATATTCGAATTTGGGAGAATTATCACAAGCGGATAATAATAAAATGAGGATAGTAATTACATTCAGTCTATTCATTCTTCACTAATCTTTTGGTTGACATTCAATAATTCAGCATGTCACATACTTTTCGTAACTGGTTATTACATGCAAATGTAAAAGAAATTAAATTGGGCAATACTATAATTAAACAGAATTATATAAAAGGCTTTAGAAACATCACCATAAAAAAACAAACCTGCAATAATACGGTAGTACTTTGCTGAACCAACTCTGTAAAAGCCATTAACCATTAAATCTGAAGGGTCTTTGGGATTATAAATTACAGTTAACTCTGTGAGTGGCTTTTTGTATGTTTTTAGCGTTCTACTCCTCCAAGTTTCATCGCCGACATTGTATTCAAAAATCAAGAATTCTCCCGGTCGGGTTTCTGGTTTGCTGGCATAAGGCCCATTGAGTAATTGGTACTCTTCGTAATGATGAATTGCAGAAACACTACCTACCACTTTGCCAATGGTGGTAATTCCTTTTTTCTTGAAATTGATTTCTTCTAGAATTTCGTAAAACCCATAAACTGTAAAAGAGAGAGGAAAAATAAGTAAAAAAAGAAGAATTAACGTTTGGCCCATTTATCTAAAATATGAAGTATTTGTTGTATTATACAGTTATAAACGAGCCAATAATTTGTGAGGTTTCTCTTATTAAATAACATTAATTATGCACCTCGTCTTTGCCTTCTGGTAAGGTAACCATTTTGCTGATCTTCCACGTTTGTCCAGATTTTTTCCAAACAGCCAGATACTTTCCTTTAATATCCTGAAACTCTCCACCATCAATTCGCAGTCGTTCAGTAAATGAAACTATCTCCACAACTAAATCATTTGAAACTTCTACCTCCCGAGATTTAATTTTTATATCTTCTACTTCGAGTTTCTTATACAAATCTTCTATAAACTTTGTAAATGCTGGTTTTCCAGAAATATCTGCAGAACTTGGGCGATAAATCATTAAATCATCTACCCAAAATGAAAGAACTGCTTGGGCATCAACAGACTTTACAGCTTCGGCATATGTATCAGATACGGCTTCGAATTTTGCAATTATCTCGGCGTTATCTGTCGCATTATCTTGACTCTGACAAGCTTGAAGTAAAAAAATGAAAATAAAAAACTGTAGGGATCTCATAACAGAATGTTTTAGATGAATAATGTTGTTGAGATCACAGCTGGTAAAACTGAAAAAATTAACACTCTGGGTTTAAATCAATAGCTATTACTTCTCTAGAAAAGCATTTCTATTATTAAATTACTCTACCTCATTGTAAATTAACCTACTAATCTTCCATTCACCATCATTTTGCTTTTGCCAGATTGCTAAATGTTTCCACTTTAAATCTACAGAAGTAGAATCGTTAACAAATTGTGTCAGTCTAAAATAACTCACTTCATAAGCCATGTTCATATCAGCCTGAATCTCGATAATTTCTGCGCTGCCTTTAGTAAATTCGATGTTCTCTAATAAAGCTTTAGTAGATTGAATAATTTCACTTTTACCATTTACAATTGGTCCTCCATCTTCTAGCATTTGAGCATCCTCTGTAAAACCAGCAATTATCTGATCGATGTCTTCCTCCACATACCCATTTATCATGTTATCTAGATGCTCTTGTACAATTTCTTTTGGTAAATCAGATTTTGGTGTAATACATGAAATAGTGGCAAAAATGCAAAGACATGTAATGCAAAAGAGTTGTAGAATAGTTTTCATGAGACATCTTCACTAAATTTTTAAATTATCTTCAAGGTTATCTATTAACCTGTAAGTGCTATTAATTCACTAAATTGATTGCTTTACTTTAGAACTGATGAAAGATGTAACTTGATAAGATTGGTATAATTCACTTTTGGATAAATTTCACCAATTTTTTGAGATGTATTTATATAAAAATAAGTTTAAAAAATCTATCATTCTCTAAAAATCCAATTTTTATTATTTGTAGGTGAAATTTGTTTTAATAGTCCTATTATGCAATTGGGATATTTATAAAATTAGACTATAACCTTATTGCTTCAAATTCATCAGCTATAAAAAATGGCTGCATTCCTTTATGATGTAATGCTGCTACATCATTGTTTCCAAATATCAAAAGCTTGGCATTTGGCCTTATTTGATCACTACACAAACTTTCAACTTTAAAATTGACTTTATAATCTTCTAGTATATTTTTTACTAATTCATAAATTTTCATATTTATTCCTGTTGAAAATGATCCACCTTTAGCATGGATTTGTTTTAAATCCCAAAAATCATTTTCCCATCTAGCCCACCCTAAGGAATGTTTTTCATATTCTATCTCAAGTTTTTCAATTAACTCTAATAAAGACTCGCATTTGCTTGTTACCTCACCTTCTACATAGCCATAATGATGATTCCATTAAGCTGGATGATCTTCTAGCAATTCTAAATGTACAAATGGTAGAGTTAATGAGTTTATTGGTAAATAATAATCGGCAACGTTTTTAGCACTTATTTCCCATTTCTCAGAATCGTTTTTATCGTATTCATGACTGATACTAAGTCTTAATCGCACTTCATTTTCGAATGGTGAATCAATTTGAGCATTAAACTCATTAAGTTCTAAACGATAATTTTTATAAAACTCTTCATTATTAGTAGCTTTGATAAGTTGTTGTAGCATGTTCATTCAAAATTATTGATAGAGTTCATCCCTTTTAAAATTGGTACAAATGTTTGATAAATTTTTTAAAAAGCCTGACGGAAACACTGGAGACAGAGCAGAAGTTGTGCTACTTCCTCAAGCAACTGACGACATGGAAGAGGCTAAGTTGATTAAGTGGATGGTAAAAGTTGGTAGCTCGGTTAGAAAAGGCGACGTATTAGCAGAAATACAAACAGATAAAGTAATACTAGAACTAGAAAGCTATCAGAATGGGACAGTTCTTTATCTTGGAGCCAAAGAGGGTAGCAAGGTAAAAGTAAATAGTATTTTGGCTATTATTGGAGATAAAGGAGCAGAGTTTCAACATCTGCTTGGTGGGGAAAAAAGTAACACGCCTGCAAAGAAAAAGCAACGCCCACAACTTAAAGGAGCCATTGGAGAGATTAAAATGTTTGCTGGCGATTTTGTACCCAATGGATGGTTAATCTGCGATGGCAGGCAATTAAGTATAAAAGAATTTTCTGATTTATTTGAGACAATCAGCTACAAATTTGGCGGACAAGAAGGTGAAAATTATCACATACCTTATATAGAATCTAAAGGAGGAATCCTGCATATAATTTGTGTGGTTGGTGAGAAGGTTACAACATAGGAATTAAATTAGTGATGTTTAATTTAAAATAGCATAAAGTATTTTCGCTATGTTTTTAGCATCATCCACACCTCTGTGATGGGTGCCTTCTAATTCAATATTAAGCTGCTTAAGAGCACCTACCATGCCCAATTCATGCCCCAACTTATTTTTTAAGGCAAACATGGTTTTTACATTTATATGTGATGGACCAAAAGGATAACCCACACCTAATGCTGTACACTGTCGCTGAAACTGTTTTAAATCGTAAGCACCAAAGCTTGCCCAAGCACGACTTTGAGATAGATAGTCATCTTTCAAAATCTTGAGCGCATCTTTAAATGATATTCCCCCTTCTTCAATCATCTCAGAGGTAATAGTTGTGAGTTCTGTGCAAAATGGACTAATTACAGACCGCTCAGGTTTAACCAAAATCCCTCTATTTTCCGAAATATCTCCTGATTGAACATCTAACAAACAAATACCTATTTCTATAATATCAGACTCCATATCTGTTGGCACTTTCCCCTCCCAACATGTCGCCTCGATATCAACAACTAATATTTTATCTAACTTTCTTGCCATTACAAATCACTTTAACTCGCTCTCTTGTTTATCGAGATCAATTACAGAATTGAAATTCATACTAGTTTCGAGGTGTAAAATTAGAATAGAAAAGTATTTTGGGCAACAACACTCAATTAAAAGAGGATTATTGAGCAATGAAGATCGGAGTCAAATTCTTCCTGATAGAAATCCATTTTAAATTGTTAATTTCGTCTGCCAATATGTATTCCATCACAACCCAATCTATACATCATGGCATATAAAACACTTATCTTCGATTTTGATGGCACATTAGCCGATACGCAACAAAGTATTATCCAAACCATGAGGTTTGTCGGAGAGCATTTAAACATCAAAAACATAGATGAAGCCCTCATTAAAAGTTTGATTGGTTTGCCTTTAAAATCGACTTTTGAAAAAGCTTTTTCGCTAGATGAAAAAGCGATTCAGGAGGCAACCATTATCTACCGCAAACACTACAATGAAATTGCAATTGATGCCATTTCACTTTTTGAAGGTGTAAAAGAAACCTTAGCCTTTTTCCATGGAAAAGGCATCAACTTAGCAGTAGCATCAAGTAAAGGAAGAGAGGCATTAATCAAGATACTTCAAAAGCAAAATGTATATGAGCTATTTACATTTATCGGTGGTGAAGAAGATGCAAAAAACAAAAAGCCTGCACCTGATATTGTTAACTTGATTATGGATAAGTTTAACTACAATCCGGAAGAATGTTTGGTAATTGGTGATACTGTTTTCGATATAGAAATGGGACAAAGAGCTTTTGTAGACACCTGTGGTATAACGTATGGAAACAACACAGAAGATGAGTTAAAGAAGCAAAAGCCAAATTACATCATCAATAGTTTTAATGAACTTAAAGATATTGTTTAGATACAAGCCCTCAACTATGAATATATTGCTCAAAATATTAGGTGTTATTTTGCTTATCGCTGGGTTTGTTTTGGCGTATAAACCTGATTTGATGAGTTCCCAACCCATGCCATCAGACCCGTATCAGATGATAGAAAAGAGAGTAATGTGGGGATTGGTAATTGGTTTGGGCATATTATTCATTTTCCATCATCAACTAAGCCCGTGGCAGTTAAGCGTCTCCGCATTGCTTTCGGCTTTAACCTTGGGCATTGTATTAGCCAGACTACTCGGGTTAGTAATGGATGGCATATTTACCAAACAACTGCTGTGGCTTGCGATAGAAATTGCCTTTTTGTTGATCTTTGGTTTTTGGTATTGGAAACAGAAATAATTAACTAGTAAGAGGGAACAAACATTGAAAGAATTGTTATACAATTAATCGCTGTTTTGGCATCCGAAAAAAGCATTTCCAATCAAAAGAAGATAAGATCATGAAACAATCAACAACACTCGGAAATAGTAATCTCAACATCAATCGAATTGGACTAGGCTGCATGGGTATGTCTGAATTCTACGGATCTTTTAATGAAACAGAGTCTATCAATACCCTACACAAAGCTATTGATTTGGGCGTGAACTTCTTCGATACAGCAGATATGTATGGAAGCGGAGCCAATGAAAAGTTACTGGGAAAAGCATTTAAAGGTCGTTGGAATGATATAAACTTAGCCACCAAATTTGCGGTAATGCGAGGGCCAAATGGTGAGTTTCTTGGAGTAAATGGAAAACCAGAATACATTAAAAAAGCTTGCGACCAAAGCCTACAGAACTTGGGAATAGAAGCCATAGACCTGTATTACATGCATAGAAAAGACCCGAATGTGGAGATTGAAGAAATTGTAGGTACCATGGCAGAACTGGTAAAACAAGGCAAGGTTAAATACATTGGTTTATCTGAGGTAGATCCAGAAACATTGCGTCGTGCGCATGCTGTGCATCCTATTACAGCCCTTCAAACAGAATATTCTTTGTGGAGCCGTGAGCCAGAAAAAGCACTTTTTGAGGTTTGCCAAGAACTAGGAATTACGTTCGTTGCCTACAGTCCACTTGGTAGAGGTTTCTTAACAGGAGCTATTAAGAGTCGTGCAGATTTAGAAAAAGGAGATTTTAGGTTAAACAACCCGCGCTTTACTGATGAGGCAATCCAAAAAAACCTAAAGTTTGTAGAGGTGGTCGATCAAATCGCACAAAGCAAAGGAGTTAGCAAAGCTCAAATTGCACTTGCATGGGTGTTAAGCCAAAACAATGAAATCACCACTATTCCTGGAACCAGAAAAATTCACCGTCTCGAAGAGAATTTAGGTGCTTACAATGTGGAATTAACCGAAGACGATTTGGCAACAATAGAAAAACATATGCCTACAGAAACGGTTGGAGAAAGATATTGAGGGAAGCAGTTGATTGAGAAGATGCAAAAACAACCTCTCATAGTCTCACAGCAATTTTCTATGTCTAGCCAGTAACAGTTATTTATCTCTAATTTACTAATTTAGAGGTAAAGATAATTACAACTAAACGGCATCTCTTGTCGGGATTTATTCTGAGACATCAAACATCATAAAGGTTGAATAAAAAAAAGATAATCAAGTCTGTTGTTTACTTCTTAGGTGAGATAACAATTGTAACGATAGGTATATTTATAGCCTTTCAACTGAATAATTATAATGAAGATAAGAAGACAAAAAATAATGAAATTAGCTCTTTAAAAAGGTTATTGTCTGATTTAGAAACTGAAAAAACCTTTCTTGTAAAGACCAAAAGAAATTTCATTAGGAAGAGAGCCAAACTAAACGCGATAGTTTTTGATGGTAATAGAACCCATTTAGACTCTTTGTATTTTTACATAGCTCACGGATACATGCATTACGATTTTAATACAGAATACAGTACACTCAAATTTAGTGGAAGTCTAAACCTGATATCGAATGATTCTCTGCGCTATAACTTGGTAAAATATTATGAACGAGGATATGCCTATTCTAAAGAAATATCTAAAAACCACTTGAATTATATGAAAGATCACCTAGTGATTACTTTAGATGAAATTCCTATTGACACTACCTATTTATACAAACCAGCGGTAATTGAAGAAAAATTAAAAGATGATGCTTTTATTGAAACGGTAACTACCCAAATGATGTGGTATAGAGAAAACCTCAAAGCATTAAAGGTAGATCAAGTAGAAAACCTTATTGAGATTGTCACAAATGAATTAAAAGTAAATTCTGATAATTAAGCTTCAAAATGGCAGGAGAAACGAATATATCGGCACTGGTAAAAGGAATGACGCCTAAACTCAATGAGGGTGAATATATATTTGCTACAGTTCAAAACCTGAATAATATTGATAGAACCCAAACCATTTGTGAGTTTAAAGAAGCTGAAGGCATTACCGTAGTGCTTGATAAAAAGATAGCAGATGAGTTAAACCTGAAGTATGAATATATTGCTTCTTGGATCACCCTAACCATTCACTCTTCGCTTGAAGCTGTTGGCTTAACGGCTGCCTTCTCTACTGCATTAGCCAAGCATCACATCAGTTGCAATGTAATTGCTGGCTACTATCACGACCATATTTTTGTAGATAAGCAAGATGCAGCAAAAGCAATTCAGGTTTTAAAAAAGTTAGCAGAAGGTTTTGAATGAAGTTAGTTGCAATCTCCTCAACAAGTTGTAAATTTATTAATCATCATACCTGTCAACCAATAACATCCACACTTACTCTGATTAGTTTGAAAAACTATATCCACATCTTCTATGAATACGAAGCAAATTTTTCAATACATTAGCTATCTGCAATATCCATTAATGCTGATTGCCCTTTTCTATGCTTTTAGACCATACACTTATGGACTCGGTTTAAAACCAGAAACTAGCTATCTACTTTTTAAAGACATCAATAATGTACTTGTGTTTATGGGACTAGGAATCAGTTTCTCAACGCTTCAAGACACCACAAAAACTCAAAACAAATTATCTAGAAAGATTTGGGAAAACCCTAAAAAAGGAAAAATTGCAATTTTCGCTATTTCATTGATGACACTCTTTATAATAGTAAATGGACTAATCGGGTATTTTAGCACCACCGACAGCAAACTCAAAGAACTTTCTAGCGGAATAATCATATTAGGTATTGGAATGATTGGCTTACTCAAATCCGCTATCGAAATGTTCGAAAACCATCGAAAAGATAAAAATGTAGCGATAGAGAAAGAATATCAGTGATTAAAGTAGTTTCTAATTTAATTATTAAGCTTTTTGATAAAAAGCAGACTGAGATTACACAGCATGAATTTAATTCTCAACTCAACATTTTTCGGGTTTGCCTTATTTAATATTGGAGTTATAATTTCTAAAGGCTTTCGTAAAGAGAAACAGGAGCTACTCAATCAACTCGACAAGAGTGCTATCATAATTATTAAGATTTCTGGACTTTTAATGCTGCTAAATGTTGCCTTATTAGATCAAGAAACTAAAAAATATTTATTATCTGGAGGATATTGGTGGGTATTTTGGTTTTTAATTATATTAATAATCCTCATAAACTTAATGCTTTGGGCTTCTAAATTGACGCGCTCTGGCATTTTTAGACTCTTCCTTTCAATTGCTATTTTGATTGAACTATTTGTAGCAAGTATGTCAAAAGTAACTGTTACTGGATTTAATAGTCAATATTTGCCTAGCTCATGGATGTATTTCACTTTTGACTTTGAACTCATAATTACATCCATTCTAAAACAAATAATCATATTTATTCTATTACTTGGAATAGTTTATTTAGCATCCGATCAATTAAAAAAGCAGTTATAAAAAGCTTCACTTTCTAATCAGAATTATCAATAAAAACTTACTATAACGCCTATAATCCACTTATTATCACCAAGAAAAACTTCCCTCACCTTTGAATTAACCTCAAATAAATTTAATTTAAGAAATACATTTACGTATATCCAACTCCTACATTACCTATACTAAGAATCTATATCTGAAACCAGCTATCTACCAACAGCTCATACCAAACACGATAGATTTTTACACTCTTTAAATTTTTTGAAATGAAAACAGCATTCTTACTATTATTTGCTATTCCTCAAATATTAATTGCGCAAACAGATTCATTGACAAATGAAAAGTCTCAGGAGGAAATTAATAAAGAAATAGCCAGAAATTTTTACGAAGACCTTTGGTTTAATAACCGCACAGAAAATTATTCGAAATATTTGGCTGAAGAATACACACGCAGAGATATAGGAGATACCCCAGATCAAGAAGCTGAAGTTGAAAAAGCCATTGCTCAGAAAGAGGTTGCAGATCGGTTTTGGGATGGTGGTACCATGACCGGTTTTATCGATTATCAAATTGCAGATGGCGATAGAGTGGCTACAAGGTGGTATTGGACCTACAAACCAGAAAGCTTAATGGCTAAATTTATGGTTGGTGAACATACCATTCCCATTATCAATGTATTTAAATTTAAAGATGGAAAAATCGTGGAGATACATAACCACAGACATGATATTTCATTGAATTTCACCAACATGTTTTTACTCAAAGGTTTGGGTATAGGTTTTCTCATTGCTTTAGTGCCTACTTTTTTGGCCATCTATTATAGAAGAAAACTCAAAAGAGCTACCCAAACAGTAAATGCATAGGTAATAATCAATTGGGCATATTTAATTCAATATCGGGCATCAAAACATGTTCGATCATTCGAATTATATGCCTATTCTAAAATTGTTCATCATAAATTAATAGAATACTAAAATATTCTTCTGCCTTTTTTAAGATAAATGTTAGTAACGTTGCCACTTATTATCAACTGGCAGCATGAAAGTTATATTTCTCTTACTAGGATTCATTTTATCTCAGCAATTACTTTTTGCTCAAAATCAATTGAGCCAAGCAGTTTTTCAGGTGGATTACCCGAACCCAACAGCAGATAAACCGCAATCTAAGTTGTGGTATATGGATAATTGCTGGTGGGCACTATTACCCAAAAGCACAGGCCCATCTCTCTGGCAACGAACCGAAAAGGGTTGGGTCGAGCACGTAGAGATTCACGAAAAGCTAAAAGGTGTTCCCGGTCGGGCAGATATTTATGTGGATAATCGCAACATGATCGCTGTTGGTGTAGAAGCTCAGCAACTGGTAGTTTTCCGACTAGAGAAAAAGAAGAAATGGTCTGCGGAGAAATTAGCTACCTTCTCACTTACTGAAAAAGAAAGCGTAGAAACAGCCACCATCACATTAGATAAAAATGGGAATGGCTGGTTAGCTGCTGTTGCAGGAGACAAAGTTTCAGTTTGGACATCTAACAAAGGACTTAAAAAATGGACGGGCCCTTACACTTTAGCCGAAGGAATTGGCAAAGATGATATTTGCACGATTACATCACTGCCAGAAGGCGTTGGCGTAATCTGGTCTGACCAAATAAATGAAGCAGTAAAAATACGCATTCACAAAAACGGAAATGATTTTGAAAATTGGGAGAAGGAAACTGTAATTGAAAGTGGAAATAATACTGCAGACGATCATTTAAACACAGCATTATCTAAAGATGGAACTCTCTGGCTCATTACAAAAAATAGTGTGGATGAAGTTGGCGGGCCTCAATTTGTGTTGCGAGTGAGAACCGCAGATGGAAAATGGAGTAATTATCCTTATTGCAATCTGGGTGAAGTGGAGCATCCAAGCAGACCGATTATTTTAACGGTAGAAAATAAGCCCTCATTAATACTCAATGGTTACACCATTTATAATGGAAAAAACCGACACTTAGGTAATATCACTTTTGGGAAAATTAATACTGCTCAAGCAAACATTATCGAGCAGGTTACACCTGTAATTGTTCCTGATACTGCAAACTGGTCAAAAGACAATCACATCAACAATGTAACTGGCTCTAAAAACCCACTTCCAGCAAACGCTCCTTGGATCATTCTTGCTTCAGATAAAGAAGGACGCGTATACGAAGCCGATCTCTCCTTATATTTTAATGAATAGAATTTTGAAATTTTGCTAGCTTTGAGTCAAATATAGCAGTGTGCACGAACACATCAGGTATATTCTGTTGTTATATATTAATTGCATATGCAATTATTAAGAGGAGTTATAAAATTAGAACATATATATTATGAGAAGTGATGAAGTAAAAAAAGGGCATCAGAGAACCCCACATAGATCATTATTTAGAGCAACAGGTTTAATAGACGAAGATTTTGAAAAACCATTTATCGGTGTTGCCAACTCTTTTATTGAGATTATTCCAGGACACTTTTTTTTAAACAGAGTATCTAAGGTTATAAAAGAAGAAATTAAAGCAAATGGCTGTGTCCCTTTTGAGTTCAATACAATCGGTGTAGATGATGGCATTGCCATGGGACACGATGGAATGCTTTTTTCCCTCCCTTCAAGAGAAATTATCGCCAACTCTATCGAAACAGTAATGAATGCGCATAAACTTGATGCGATGATAGCCATTCCAAACTGCGATAAGATTGTTCCGGGTATGATTATGGGTGCTTTAAGAGTAGATGTTCCTACTATTTTTGTGAGCGGTGGCCCAATGAAAAAAGGACATACCAAAGACGGTGTGCCTATCGATCTCGCGACAGCTTTTGAGGCAGTTGGTAAATACGAAGCAGGTAACATGTCAGACGAGGAGTTGTTGGATATAGAATGTAATGCTTGCCCAAGTGGAGGTAGCTGTTCTGGTATGTTTACTGCCAACTCTATGAACACCCTTATGGAAGCAATGGGAATCGCGCTTCCGGGTAACGGGACAATTTTGGCACTCACCAAAGAGCGAGAAGAACTTTACAGACAAGCTGCTAGAAGAATTTGTGAAATCGCTAAAAGCAAAGCACAAACAGAAAAATTCAAGCTAAGAAATATCTTAAACGAAAATGCTGTAAGAAATGCTTTTGCAGTAGATATGGCAATGGGCGGTAGTACAAACACCGTTTTACACATGCTGGCAATCGCCAAAGAAGCAGGTGTAAACTTCAATCTCGAAGACATCAACAATATCTCAAAAGGTGTTTCGCATATTGCTAAAATATCGCCTAGTTTGTCAACCGTGCATATGGAAGACATTAACAAGGCGGGTGGTGTAAATGCAGTAATGAAAGAGATGACCAAAAGAGGTGAAAATATTCTGGCAAATAACCTCACCATTACAGGAGAAACAATTCTGGAAAAAATTAAAGATGCAACCATTCAAGACACCAATATTATCCACACAGTAGATAATCCTTATTCAGAAGTGGGTGGGCTTGCTATTTTGTATGGTAATTTGGCAGAAGAAGGCGCAGTAATTAAAACTGCTGGTATTACTGGCGATAGAGTATTTACTGGCACTGCTGTTTGTTTCGATGGTCAGTCAGAAGCCATACAAGGCATTATTAATGGCAAAGTTAAAGCTGGTAATGTAGTTGTAATCCGATACGAAGGTCCTAAAGGTGGTCCGGGTATGCAAGAGATGTTGGCTCCAACCTCTTTAATTATGGGAATGGGCTTAGGCGATAAGGTAGCTTTAATTACCGATGGTCGCTTTAGTGGTGCTACTAGAGGTGCAAGTATTGGCCATGTGAGTCCAGAAGCTGCCGAAGGTGGTATGATCGGATTAGTGAAAGATGGAGACGAAATCCACATCGATGTAGATAAATATATTTTATCGGTGAATTTGAGTGACGAAGAAATTGCCAAAAGAAAAGCGGAGTTTGTTCCGATAAAAAAAGAATTAAACTCAAGTTGGTTACGTCAATATAGAGCATTGGTAACTAATGCTAGCAACGGCGCTATCTTAAAAACCGATTTATTCTAGAAGTTAGTGAACTCATCCCTGCAATGGCTTTATTGCGATTGTGGGGATGGTTTTTATTTTCTCAACACAATTAGAAATGAGTGAATAATTAGTCTGAAAGAGCAAAAATCAATGTATTTTGTTATTTGAATTGTATTTTACCCTAAACATTGGATACATTAATAATGAAATATCTGCCACTTGAAGACATAACTTATCAAACTAAGCTTAATACCAACGAGATAGTTGATAGACTCAACGAAGTTGTTGAGCCAAAAAAGACTTTTAGAATGAATGGATTTTTTGGTAACAGTGAGCACAAACCTTATGAAGGCAGTATCCATAATATGTCATTTAAAATAAATCGCATTATTGGATATAGAAACTCCTTTATCCCAATAATAACTGGAACCTTAGAAGAAGAAATGAATGGAACAAAGGTCAATGTGAAAATGAGATTGCATTCGTTTGTCATAGTCTTTATGTTCATATGGTTTGGGGGAGTGGGAATAGCTAGTTTAGCTGTTATTTCTTATTATTTAAACAATGAAAATTTTGAACCAATGTCCTTAATCCCTTTTGGAATGCTTATTTTTGGTTATGCAATGGTATTAGGAGGATTTAAATATGAAAGTATAAAAAGTAAGAAGTATTTAGCTGAATTATTTGAAGCAAAGATTATCTAATTAAATCTTTATAAATTAGAATAAAAACAAGAAACTTGATTTCGAAATCTTCAATTAAAATAAAAGCATCGGCAACTAGGATTTGGGAGATACTAGTTACACCTGAAATAGCAAAATCGTATTTCTTTGGAGCAGAAATAGAAACAGATTGGAAGGTTGGTAGCCCGATTACCTTTACAGGAGAATATAATGGAAATAAATATCAGGAAAAAGGTATTCTTCTCTGTGTAGTACCAAATACGCAACTTCAATATTCTCATTGGAGTAATTTTGATGGCTTACCTGACGAACCCGAAAACTATAGAACTTGGACGTTTGATTTAGAAGAAATGAATGGAATGAGTCAATTAAGCATTTCTGAAGATAACATACCTACAGAGAAGCAGAAAAACCGCTCTGACGAATTTTGGGCTGAAGTTCTTTTAAAAATAAAGCATCTAGCTGAAGCGTAAACCTCCTCTATTCTTACTCTTCATTCTAATTTACAGCAAATCGCAACTGCTCCAATCTAAATATTTATATATTTACCATAAATAAAAAATTATGGAGATAGAGTTAATTTTATCATTTATAGGAGCTTCGATATTGCTCACCGTTATGCCGGGGCCCGATAATATTTTTGTGCTTACTGAAAGCATTACCAAAGGGCAAAGAAATGGAATCGCCATTTCAATAGGTTTGAGTTCTGGAATATTGATTCATACTATTGCCGCTGCTACTGGTCTTTCAATCATTATTCAAAAATCTGCGATTGCCTTTTCTGTGATTAAATATTTAGGTGCTGCCTATCTTTTCTATTTGGCAGTAATGGCTGTAAAAGATAAAAAGCCTGTTATCGGGATTGATGCCATTAAAAAAGAGCCTGAAAAAAGCTTTTTACAACTAGTGAGAAAGGGTTTCTTTATGAATGTATTGAACCCAAAAGTTTCCCTGTTTTTTATCGCCTTTTTGCCTCAATTTATTAGCAACACAGGTTTTGCTGCCTCTTATCAAATGTTGGTTCTTGGATTCATCTTTATGATTCAAGCCATACTCATCTTTGCATTTATTTCTGTGTTAGCTAGTAAATTAACTGGTGTACTCAACAGCGATAAGTTTTGGAACATTACCAAATGGAGCAAAGTAAGTGTGCTCGCTGCTTTAGGATTAACATTAGCTTTTTCTAAGAAGTAGAGTCGAGAGCAATAAAAATAGGATAAGGAGTGAAATCACATCACTCCTTAACAGCGATAATTCTTAGTCTTTTGTAGTCTGCATACCATTTGCCATCTACAAAGCAGCTTGATTTTACATTTTGCTGTACGGCTTCTTTTATGCTTTCTATATCTTCTGGGGCAACTCCTTCGAAAAAGGTTTTACCAAACATAGAAAGCCAGTCTTTAATACCAGTAGCAGCATCTGCCAGTTCGGTGGGTCTGTCGTAGTGCTGGGCAAAAGTGACTCTAAAGCCAGCCTCTTCTAAAACAGAAGCATACTCCCCTACTGATGGAAAATACCAAAGCTCCATTGCTGCCTGAGTTGGATAACCTTTGATTACTAATTGATTTTTTAGTTCGCTTACTACAATGCCTACATTGCCTTTGCCACCCATTTCTAAAACTAATCTACCACCTGTTTTAAGGCTTTTGTACATACATTGAGCAGCTTCTTTGTAGCTGGTTACCCAGTGCAAAGCGGCATTAGAAAACAAAGCATCAAACATTTCGTCGAATTCGAAATCGGCAGCACTGGCTACTTTAAAAGTTACCTCTGGGAATTTTGCTTTAGCATCGGCAATCATATCGGCTGAATAATCGAGACCGACAGCTTCTTTGGCAAGCTCAGCAATTTTTTGAGTCAGTTGTCCGGAACCGCAGCCTACATCAAGAATTCGCTCATCTTTTTGTGGATTTAGCAATTCTATAAGGCTTTCTCCATATCCGTAAACAAAGGCGTATTTGTTATTATAAAGTTCGGGATTCCAGTTAGTTTCAATCTGACTCATGGTTCTTTTTTTTGTTAAAATTCGATCAACAAATATTAAAAACTGAGTCAGATTGAGCAAATAATTGAGCGTTTAACTCTCGTTTAGGTTTTTCAAAGTAAAGAGATTACTCTTCCAGTTTAAATTCGGGATTGTAGATAATGCCAATTAGGTTTCCCCAAGGGTCTTTTACGGTGGCTGTCATAATCTCACCACCTACGTTTACGGGGTCTTCGTGTTTGCTTGCACCCAGAGCAACGAGTCTTTCGTATTCTTTCTCAATCTCTTCTACTCCCCAATAAGTTACTACACTTTCGGCTTTACCAACTACGGGCTGTTCTTCGGGCTGCAAACCCAACTCGTAACCTTTTATGTTAAAGCCCACATAAAAAGGCTCATCAAAATAGGGAGTGGTTTCAAATACTTCGCTGTACCATTTTTTTGCTTCTTCAATGTCGCCAACTTTGTAAATAGTTGTTCTTAAACCTTGCATGGCTTGGTTGATTTTAGGATTAAAAAATAATTTCAGTTAATTCCCTACTAATAGTTCTTCGTTGATGCTACCCTCAATCGTTTTTGTATAAATAGTATCGCCTGTTTCTGTAACAAATTTATACCTAATAAATGTTTTAAAAGAACCTTTATAACATGGAGCGACTAGCTTTAAATACTGTCCTTTAGACAATTTTACTAAATAATCAGACTCATCATATCCCCATCCGCAAAAAGGCACTTCATAAGAGATTTTCTTTTCGATTTCTATCCAATTCCCTTCTTGGTTCTGAGCTTCGCACATTATATGTGATTTATTTATTTCAATAATCAAAATAGAATCAGTCGGATTATACAGGTAGAACCTAATGCCTTTTATTAGATAATCATAACTCACATTTTGTTTGGATGAAACCACCAGATAAGGTTTTGCTCTTTCAGGAAAGAAGTCTAAACTATCGTTGTAAACTTTTGCCAAACGAATTGGAAAGCGAAAGTGCTCAAACTTGGTGTTTATAGACAAACAATCGCAACCTTCCATTAACTGATCTTGCCCAAATGTAAAACCAGCTATTAAAAGCAATTGAACGGTGATCAATAATACTTTTGAGGTTGAGGTTTTCATCTTTGATAGATACAAAAAATTCACTCCCTTTGCCTACTGATTTTAGGAGCTACTCCAAACTCGTTGAGGATAAACCATAAGCCAGAAAGCAATGTAAGCATGGTTAAAAAGACCATGAAATTAAACTTAAACAATTCCACCATCCAACTCATCGGGTTTTGAAAAACATCAGTCAATTCTACTTGCTCTTGTACTTGTGCCTCAGTGTAACCCAACTCACCCCATTTCTTTTGCGTGCTTTGTAATTCTTCTGCCTGATAAGTAGGCGAAATGATGGTTGCATTTACAAAGTAACCAGCCGAAAGAATACCGATACCAATTAAACCAACCACTAACAGGCTAACAAATGAATCTGTGAGCTTTTCAATTTTTTCAGATTTTAAATAACTGATAATTACTACTCCATATATGCCAAAAAATAATATGGAAGATAGCAATGCCATTATCGAATTTACCCTTACCAGATGATTGATTAAACCCCAAGCAACCAAACTGATTCCAAGTAGAATTCCATACTTTACATTACGAGATATTTTCATGTAGCCCTTTTAAAATTGATATTCGTTTGCTCGTAAGCGCGCTCGTATGTCGTAATTTTCTAAACTGTTCCAATATAACCATATTTGGATAATTTACCTCCAAATAAGGTTAATTTTGCAGAAAATCAACATTTTGGCTACACAAGTGCTAGCAGTTCGTTGAGGGAATTTACATAAGCTGCTCGCTCTTTAGTGAACACAGCATCTGAGGTTGTCACATTTGCAATGCCCACAAAATGTAATCCGGCATCTCTGGCTGCATAAAAATCTTTGAGCGAATCGCCTACATACAAAATCTCAGATTTATCAATTTGCTCTTTTTCTAGTCGCGCTAAAGCAGGCTCAAAAACCCTTGGGTCTGGTTTATGAAAATCTGTATCATCTGCTGATTGAATAAACTGTAAAGTCGAAATATCTAAACCAGTTTGATGAATTTCTGCATGAATAGTTTCTTTAGAAGCGGCGGAAACTATGCCCAGTTTACATTGCTTTTTTAAACTGGATAAGGTGGAATTGGTATCTGAAAATAATTGATTAGGAAACTCTTTGGTTACGATCGTTCTTCTTTCCATTACTCGACTCATATCTGTGTCGAGATCAGCAAAAAGATTGTGGTAAAACTTGTTGAAAGCAATACCCCAATGTTCATCTATCATTTCATTTGTAAATTGATGATTGTAATACCTGCTACCAATAGCTTTTATAGCCTCATATTTCGTTTTTGTGGTTTGAACGAGTGTGTCATCAAAATCAAACAATACTGCCTTTATATCGGCTAATTTTATAGTCTCTGTCATTTGTCACTAGGTTTATTGATGTGTCAACTACTTTTAATGCTATTTTAAGAATGTTTCGAAGTTATGAGCCGGTTTGTAGCCCAACAACTTTATCGCTTTTTCAATCACGTATACCCTGTCTATTTTTTGAGGGAATTGCCAGTTTTCTCGCTCAAAGAAAGTCTCTGCTTGAGGATAGTATTTCAAAATTACCTCTTTCGGGTTTTGGTACAACATGTCCACATCAGTTTCTTTAAATGCACTGTGGTTAGAGATGTTGAAGATTTCAAAAGAATCGAAATGTTTTTGCAAAGCCAGCATGTGTGCCATTGCACCATCTTCTTCATCTAAACCGCGATAAAGTCTATGAATAGCTTTTAAATTATCTATTTCTGGTAAAAAGCGAGATACGCGTAACACGGTGGTTTCAATCTGCTCTTTCTCAAAATAATCTTTACACAGTAACTCGGCTGTAAGTTTGGTAATGTCGTAGATGTCTCGGGGAATCGGTGTTAACTTTTCTGTTACCCAAACAGCTTTGCTATTATCCACCATTGCCTCTCCATAAATGGAAGTGGTACTTGTGTAAACCAGTTTAGAAATACCATTTTGCACACAAGCTTTTAAGAGGTTAAAAGTACCGTTGATGTTGGCTGCAATAAATTCTTCTCTGGGATAATTGAGTTCGTAATGCTTCCCATGAATTGCCGCCGTGTGGATAATGGCATCTATCGATTTGGTGATTTGCAATACACTATCCAAATTTCGGATATCCAGTATTTCATCTGTGGTTTCACTTTTAACCAAATCTGTACCTAAAACCTCATAGTTATTTTGCCTTAACAGTTTTACTATTTCTTTGCCTAACCTTCCCGAAGAACCTGTTACTAGTATTTTCATCATCTTTTCGGTTATTTATCTTGAAACAATTTTACTTTTATGGTTTCAAATGGGAAATTCATTCCCAATCCCAAACTAAAATATTCCATTCGTCGAACTCATCTGCATTGGTATGCACGGTTACAAAACCTACTTTCTCATGTGCTCGCATTGAGCGTTTATTACTGGTAGAAACTTCTGTAATACATAGATCGAATTGGCTAGCATACACTTCTTTGTGTTTGGCATACATCTTACTAAAAACTCCTGAACCTCTATAGCCTTCTGCCACGCAAATTTGCCCCATTACATAGTAGGTGTATTCGGTTACTTTTTTGCCCTTAAAATCAATGTCTTTAAACATCTCAAACATGGGCTTTAAAACAGGAATTAAATCTTGAAAAGCTTCTGTCATTACCAATGCATAACCGACCACTTCGTCTCCGTCTTTGGCAATTACTTGTTTAGCAGTGGAATTCATACTGGTAAGTAATTCCAGATTATGCACTACCGTTACAAAGCCCTCTTGGTCTTTTACTTCTGAAGAAATATTTTGGAAATGGTTCTTTTGCTGAAGCGCTAATATCTGTTCTAAATCTTTTGTGGATTCTGCCAGTGTGATGTGAAATGAATTTTTTGATGTCATAAATTCTAGATAAAAAACTGGAGTCGAAAATTAGATAAATCAATTTGTGAAAACAATTTTACTTGTAGTTCAATTTTGATTTCCTTCTTTTTTTAGATTCTGCCCACAAAACATGTCTTAATTGCTGTTTAAACATCTATTCTCATGGATGTTCACTTTTTGTATACCTCTATTTTTAGCATAATTCATTTCAAAAAGGCAAATTTGGATATCTCCAAACAGGTTCAAATAGGTCTCTAGTAGGTCTCACTATCACACTCAGTTGTTTTTAATTATCACATTAACATCCTATGTCATACACCCAATTTTCTTACAGACCATTAAAGACTAGATTTATTACCGATGGTGGGCTGGAAACATCACTCATTTTTAAGCATGGAATAGAACTACCCTATTTTGCTGCTTTCGACCTCATTAACAACCGGAATCACAAAGCCATTTTGCTTAACTATTATCAGCAGTATATCGACTTGGCGAAGAAGTATGATACAGGTTTTATTTTCGAGAGCCCGACTTGGAGAGCCAACATAGATTACGGTGTAAAACTAGGATATAACCAATTAGAACTGTTTGAGATAAATAGTAAAATTATCAATCAGATGCGTCGCCTAAGCAGGCAGTTTGCCGGACACCAAAAGCAAATTTTTGTGAGTGGTTGCATTGGCCCTCGTTACGATGCTTACAATCCGGCAGAGTCGATGACGCCAGAAATAGCCAATAACTACCACAGCTTGCAAATAGATGCTTTTAAGAGCAGCAATGCTGATGTTGCCACTGCCATGACGATGAGCAACATTTCAGAAGCGTTGGGTATCACCCAAGCAGCACAGAGGGAAGATTTACCAGTAATAATTTCTTATACTTTAGAAACAGATGGGAGGCTACCAAGTGGCGAATCGCTTGAAGATGCCATTAGCTTGATCGACGAAATTACAGAAGCTTATCCGCTTTACTATATGATAAACTGTGCGCATCCAACGCATTTTTTACATGTGCTAGATCCTGATGAAAGTTGGACGAGACGCATTATGGGTGTAAGAGCAAATGCTTCTTGCAAGTGTCATTCAGATTTAGACGAATGTAAAACTTTAGATGCTGGAGATAAGCACGACTTGGCTCATCAGTATATAAAACTACACGAAAAATTACCAAATCTTATGGTTTATGGTGGCTGCTGTGGCACTGATATTTCGCATATAGAAGCGATTTGTCAGGCATGTTTAATGAAAGTCTAAATGAAAGCGGCAGATCACTCACTAACAGTACTGGTTAGGTTTGCTAACCAGTATTTTTTTCTATTTAAAATAGAAAATTCTTATTAAATTTAGTCCTCAAATTTTAGAAGATAATTTTATGGAAAAGCATTTTCAATTGAGTGATGCTGTATTTGAATTACAGTTTGAAGAAGGCAGACTCGACCCTGCCATGTTTAGCCATGAAGCACACCTACGTCTTGCATGGATTCACCTCCACAACTATGGCATGGAAAGAGCTTGCAATAACATTTGCTGCCAAATTAAAAATTATGCATCACAACTTGGTTTAAAAGACAAATACAACAAAACAGTTACTGTAGCAGCGATAAAAGCAGTTTACCATTTTATGCTTAAATCTTCGGCAGATAACTTTAAAGACTTTATTCGAGAATCTCCCAGGTTAAAAAATGCTTTTAAAGATTTGATCGATAGCCATTATGGTTTCGATATTTTCACTTCTGAGAAAGCAAAAAAAGAATATCTGGAACCAGACTTATTACCATTCGACTAAACATTCCTTTCTGTTCCTAGTAGTTAAATTATTTTCTAAATGAGAATTTTCAATCGAATCTTAATTCTCGGTGCAACTGGACGCACAGGACGGCATACTCTTGACGCTTCATTACATAGAGGCTTTAAAGTGAACTGCCTTGTTCGAGATAAAAACAAGGTGCATGTACAGCATGAAAACCTTCAGGTATTTGAAGGAAATCCGTCAGATTATCAGGCTTTATGCGAAGCCTCAAAAGGTTGCCATTACTTAATAAGTACACTCAATATTTCTAGAAAATCTGATTTCCCTTGGGCAAAATTGCGAACACCAGAAAACTTTCTTTCTAATGTGATGCATAACATTTTAACCCTTGCTAATGTGCATCCTTTTCAGAAAGTAGTGCTTTGCTCTGCTTGGGGAGTTGGTGAAACTAATAATGATTTACCAGTTTGGTTTAAGTGGATGATTGATAACAGCAATATCAAAGTAGCTTATAAAGACCACGATAAACAAGAAAAATTGCTCATGCAATCTGACCTTAACTGGACGATTATCCGACCGGTTGGTCTCACCAATTCTAAGAAAATTCAAGATATTATAGAGTCGTTTGGAAACGAACCAAAACCAGCACTCACGATCAGTAGAAAAAGTGTTGCCAGATATATGTTAGACGCACTGGAAAATCAGGAACTCAGCACAAAAACTCCTGTAATCTCAGCTAGATAAACGAATATTTCTTTCGATTTAACCGAAGAGATTTTAGAGGAACTATCTTAGATAAATTACTAATAAGAATGACCACAGGTAAACATAAAACCTATAGTCAAATTATTAGCATTGCCACTTAGATGGTAACCCTATTTTATAATTTAAAAATCACTATTAATTTCATCCAATGTATGTTGTATCTCAAGGGAACTTGGTTGAGGTGCATCCAAATGCAACAGGTCTCCATTTCTTCCAAATAGAAGATCTCTTGGAACTGTATTCAAGTTAAACTCCGTTTTTAATAACTCATAACCTGAACTATCTACCCTGTAACTGTTGCCCTTATCAAAAGACAAATATTTTTCTTCTGCCCATTTCCAGTTTTTTGGGTTTTCGTCAATCGAAATGTAAATAAAGTCAACACCTTTCACACTATATGCTCTTTTAAGCTTTTCAAAATATGGCATTTGAACCAAACAAGGGTGGCACCATGATGCCCAAATATCTATATAAAGCAATTTACCGTGATGCCTGTAGAGTAGTTCGTTGAAAGTAATGGATTCACCATTATTGCTATATACTAACCATTCGGTATCGAAACCTTGATCGAGGTTATATTTCTTAGAAAAGTGTTCTACCCATACCTTATGCATAGGGTTATTGCTGAGTTCTTGCAAGATTTCAATACCTTTTGCTACTGATAAAGTTTGTAATATCCACTCTGCGTGCTTGAAAACAAGTAGGTCACGCATAGTCGATGGGAACTCATTTGTTGAGGCAATAAACTCCCTTAGACGGTTTCTACCTACTGCACTTTTATTCAAACAATTATCATAAAATGTATTTAGAAAATCATCCCAAAAGGTATAAGCAACGGTATTGCCCATTTGGGTGGGCAAGCCAATATGTGCTTCTTCAAAAGCTTGGGTTACCATCGCTTTCTTAGTACAATCAATAGAATTGATTCCATGTAAGTTCAGCAGCATGTCTAGCATCTGGTTTTTCGCCTTGAAATACGATGCGGTATATCTGTCCAATCTCTCTTTTGTAACTAGGGAATCGATAAAGTTATTTTCTAGAACAAGCTCGTTGAAAGCCTCGGTCTTGACTGGTTGCAACTCCTCGGCCATGTCATCTCCGGTTATCAAACTAAAACCTCCATTTACTAGTGACCAATAATCGAAGAACCTTTCTTTAGCAGGTTCTTTTTCACCAAACAATTCATTTTGTTTCCATTTTCCAAAATTGGTTTCATAAACAGGTACTTGCCTATTTAGAATTTTGGCATGGGGATCTTTTGAACTAAGATCAATATGTATGCTGTCCCCATTTTTAAATAAAAAATAGGAAGTGAGGCCTGACTTGTCTTGTAGACTTATATCTAGGTAAGGCCTCAAGGTTGGTATCTTTATTTGGTTTGTTATGTCTTGAACGGCCATTTTATGTGGAATAGACCAGTCATCGATATATGTTAGGAGGATCTTTTTTTTTGAAGGGTTTTCAAATGTCAGAACGATCTTGCCCTCGTTCCTTGTCTGACCGTCTTTGCAGCTCATTACCATTATTGGCATGAGCAAAATAAGAAGCAGTTTTGTTATATCACTAGTTTTCATACTTGGCATGGGGACTTTTGGGTGATTTGAATTGGTCATCGAGAGAGCGATGCATCTCCAAGCTTTTTTTTACACCTTGCTCCAAAGGATGCTCTTGATGTATTTTGTACTTGCTCCAAAAATCAGGGGCATACGGTTCTTCCAATTGAACTGGGGTTTTAGTCCTGTCAATAGCCGCATTTGATTTGATTTTTTGGAAGGTTTTTGTCTTTGGAGAATCAAACCAAATGGTCTCAATATCCATGCGTTCCAAGTGTATGTCCCGGTCAATTATGCGCGGCTGGGTAGTCTGTATCATTTGGGGGTAATAGCGCCCGTCGAATTTTTTGAACTTCACCAATTGCGACCATTCCCCACCCCAATGATTAAATTGGTACTCGACTATAGCAAGGTCTTTTGCATTTATTTTCACATATGTAGTGTTGTTCAATGGCAATGGGGATTGTACTGACCGGAATGCTATTTGGTAGACAGTGTCCCCCTCCGTTACAATGAGGTCGACCAACTCACATTGATACTGGTCTATATATTTCTTGAAAGATGCCAAGTTAAAATGGGTTGATGGTTGCTTGAACATCCGGAGGTAAGACTGTTCATATATTTTTTTCATGGGGTGTATGGGCACATTGAACTTTTCCACTAATGCCTCGGCAGACTTATCGATGTATATCTCCAAAAGGCTATCACGCTCGTCCCATTCTTGGGACTGGCGGAACTCGTTGATCCTTATTTTGGAGCCAGAAGGGTCGGTATGGTATCCCTTGTCCTGAATAGTAATACTCGCCTCTTGCAAATGGGTAAACTGGTGGTCTCTTGTCGAGACCTTCCGATAGAACCCTTCTAGCTGGTGTGCCTTTTTAGGGTAGTTTTTAGCTATTTTGGAGAAAGCACTTAGCATGAGCTCTTTTAGCATGTCCTCGTCTGACCGTATTACTACTTCTGGTAGCAGCGTAGTCGTCGGAATCAGTGAGATATTTATCGATCCATCCTGTATCGCTATTGAGGTAAGTGGCAACACCTGTTTATCAAACCCCATACAGGATATGACCAGGGAATCATAGAGAAGCACTTTCGGGAGTATGAGAGAAAAATGACCTTCTTTGTCAGTAAGATCACCTATATAGTTATTGTTTTTTAGAAAACATGCTACATTTGCCAAGGGCTCCCCATTATCTTGAACCCTTCCTTTTATCGTAATTATATCTTGGGAAGCAGATGTTTGGGCACAAAAGAGCAACAGTATTAAAACATGATATATTTTATTCATTTTCATAGTGTTAAGATATATCGTTTTTATAATTTGATACATCAAATTACAAAAATGCCAAGTGTTTAACAATCGGAATACTATCTAGTGTTACAGCTAGAAGAAAAACCTTCATGAATATTATAAGCATAGTAGTTGCGCAACTACGCGAATTACCACCTGCATCGACTAATTAGATGTAAATGCTAACATTGCACTTGTGCTTAAACTAAAATCTAAAACCCTAAAAAAGATTTCGTAATAATATCTATAGATCAGATATAAATTTCATTTTAAAAGCAATAGAATAGCATTTTATAAACACAATAAGCTATTCTATTGCTGCTCATTTTACTCAAACTACTCTTTGGCAATTTCTTCACCACGTTGTTTTTGCAATACTTCAATAATATTGCTTACACCCCATTCTTTAGCTACCATTCCATCTTCATCATATTCAGAAATTACCATTGTTTCCCAAGTCACTTTCATTCCTGTTGGAGCGTAACCTGCAAATTCTCCTTGATGGGTTCCTGTATGAGTTCTTAACCAAGCTGTTCTTTTTCCATCTACTATTATTGGCTCAATGCTAACCTGTAAATCAGGGAAAGCTTGTCTCAGATTAGTTACCTTTTTTTTAATTACATCTGGCCCAGCACCTCTATATTCTTTTGCAAAAACCTGATCTGCAAAATCAAGGTTTCCTTTATTTAGTAATTCATCATTGGCTTTCACAATGGCATTTTTTATGCCTTCGGGACTATTAAACTTATCCGCGCTTTCATTTTGATGCGTACAAGCTCCAAGTATAAATAGAAGAATAAGACTACTTACCAAATCTAGATTTTTCATAATGAAGGGGATTTTGTAAAAAATAATGTTTTGTTGTGGTAGGCTGTGAAAGAAAGGCTGGTAACTAAAGTTAGAAAATTATCTGTTAGCACATCATCATTACAAAGCTAATATTCACTGAATGATAAAAATCTAGGATATACTTTGTTATTTTTTTTACTTTCTAATTTTAGAATATAATTATTCTATGATAGGCTGATATGATTAGCTATTGCAAAGCTTTATGCAAATTATTCTTCCAACTCTTTTTTGTCTTTACTATCTCCTCCTTTTAGCTTGTGAATACTCTTTTGGGCTTTTATATCTTCGGGGTTAATCTTGGAGCTTTTCTGGATGGTTTCTCTAATTTGTTTGTTAGAAGATTTGTGCTCATCTGTAATATCTTCTTCTCCTTGCAAATCTGCTTGGTGCACGTTAAAGTGCGTCATAGCTGTTGCAAAGTCTTTTCCTCGCAGCAAGTATTCATGCATGTAATCGTCTATATTTTCTTCTTTTTCGAGCTCATATTTCTCATGCATATTAGACTCGTTAAAAAGTGCATCATCTCCTGCTTTTATCACTCTCACAAAACCCTCATCATCGACACCTCTGTTTTTTACATTATCCAAAAATCTGTTTTGGGTTTCTTTCAGTTTTCGGTGAGCAGCAAGTCTTTTGTTTGCTTTCTCATCTAATACTTGATTACCTACTTTTGCCAGCCATTTTTTAAACGGCTCAGCTTTTGGCGATGGCACCGATTGAATAATTCTTAGTAAACTCTCTTTGTTAGCACAATCAATTTGATACATTCTACCATTTGAAGCTGGCATTTTCAACTTGTGACAATTCGTCACGAGTTGGGGCTCTCTTTGTTTTAGCTTTCTCCAATAGTCACCCGAGTTTACACTTTCGGTAAGCACGCCAACAACATCTGCCACAGCAAAAAACCATACTCCCTCATGCAAAGTAGAACGTATTTCTTTGGATTCAAACATTTTAATTTCACTCATTACAAAGATGCTTTCTGTTAAAACAATTGATCTAGTAAAGACCTTAATTCTTTTTTACTCAAACCAAGCTTTTTAAGCTTCTCAGCCTGTGTAACAAATTTCTTTTTTTCAGATTCCAACTTTGTTGTTTGAGTAGTTTTCGCCTCTGTTTTTACAGGAGCTGATTTAGTAGAAGAACTACTTGCAAGGGCTTCTATATCACTTGCTATTTGAGCATCACTAACTTTTGCTAGCTTTTCAATATCATCTCTTTTTACCTTTACTTTTTTAGAAATAATATCGCTGTATAACTGCTCATTTTGTGCTCTTATTTTATCCATACCGGCAGAGTAATTACCATCGCGTCTAATGGTTTTTTCACTTACCTTATGGACTTGAGCTAGCTTTTCGGAAGTCTTTGCATCCGAGTGGTCAGATTGTCCACTCGGGTCAGTATTAAAAAAAACCTGTCCGCCATGTCCTTTTTTTAACTGGTTATACTGCCTGCCTCGCAATATGGCAATTTGCTCTGGGTTCAGGTTTCTACGGCCAAGCTGGTTGTTAATCATCCAGTTTTCAACCGCCTGCATATCGTTAAAATGCTTATTACTTATCTTAAAATCTAAACCGTGTTTGCGGCAAATTCTAATACGGTTATGGCCATCAACCAATATTTTTTGGTTGTCTGGTGAGTTCCAAACCACCAAAGGGTCGCGGCAACCTTCTTCCAATATGTTGGTTTCTAGTTGGCCAAATTCATCCTGAGTAAGAGGGAAAATAAAGGGTTCTAAATCAGGATGGATAATGATATTTTCTTTTATTGCTGTATCGTCAGAATAGTCGACTGTGTTCTTTAAAAAATCCAGTACACTCTCCTTCTTGTTCTTTTTCATCTTTCAATAATTTCTTTTGCTAGTTCCATATAATCTTGTGAGCCGTTGCAATTACTATCGTATGAAAAAATATCCAGCCCTGCTCCGGCAGCTTCTACCAAAGCAATATTTCTCCTAATGGATGCATCAAAAACACGCTTTTTGTAAACATCTCGCAACTCGTTAATGATGGTTTTACTCACCACAGTGGTATTTACTTTGGTAAATAAAAGTCCCATGATATTTAGCTTATCGTTGAGCCCATTATTTTTTATACCATCTACATGTTTCAGTATTACTCCAAGCCCTTTAATTGCCAAATACTCTGTTTCTATTACAATAACCACATTGTTAGAAGTGAGTAATGCATTGTTGGTTAGAATCCCCAAAGAAGGAGGGCAGTCTATCAGAATATAATCAAACTGAGACTTTACACCTCGCAAAGAATTTTTGAGTTTAAACCAACCATTTACATCGGTAACCAATTTAGATTCGGCAGTTGCCAGAGATAATTCAGACGGAACCAACCATAGGTTTTCAGAAATTTCCTGAATTGGTAAAGGTTCATCGTCTAGCAAAGTATCTGCAATGGTGGTTTCAGCAGTAGTTAAACCACAATGCTGTGTTAGGTTCGATTGTGGATCAATATCAATCAACAATACCTTTTTTCCTTCTAAAGCCAACCCTTTACCCAAGTTCATGGTTGTAGTGGTTTTTCCAACTCCTCCTTTGTGGTTTACTACACAAATTACATTTGCTTGTGCATAATCTTCTTCGCTAAAACCATATTTTTTTAACACATGAAAAAGTGAAACCAAGTGCTTTTCTGGGAGTGGTCTGCCACCAGCTATAGCATTTCTCAATGAAGCTGGCGGAACATTCGCTTCTTTGGCAACTGCTGTGGCAGAAATTGCTGGGTTTCTTTTAAAAAATGTTACTACGTGTTTGTTTAACAAGTTCATCACTAATGAAACAAGGTTGTATTATTTAGTTTTGATTTAAAACAAAGATGTTTCATTAATCCAAAAAAACAAAAAATTCTAGCTGATATTTCTAGAGTAAAACAAAAAATAGAAACACACTTGAAATCTTAGCTTAAGTATTTTAGTTGTTTTTATTTATTTTAATTGTTTTAATGTTTTATGCACCTGTAACTAATTGATTATTAATATCTTATAAAGGCAAAAGCAATTAATTGAGGAGGTTTAAGCAACTGAATGAGGAAACAAAACCACCTTTTGAGGAATAGAAGCAACTGAATGAGGAAGTAAAGCAATCAATTGCGGAACTGAAGCAACCTTTTAAGGTATTACCTCATTTTCCTACTCAAAAAGCAAAAAACAGGATCAATTATACTAGACTTTAGACTTAAATGCAGATTTAGGAGAGATATTTAGATGTATTTTAGCTTAAAAGCAACCTTTTGCGGCTCGGTAAAAGTGATCTCATTTAGCTAAAAGCAACTTTTTCGTAGATTTCTACTGTTTAAAGCAACCTTTTGAGGGCTATAAAGCACCTTTGTCTCAATTTAAAGCAACTTTATTGAATTTGAAATCATTAAAAGCAACCAATTAGTTGAGAGTATAAAAATGTGGCTCCTAATAGCGCCTGCAAGCATCTTTTTATATCCTAAAAGCAACCTTTTGCGGCTAAGTTATTTTTAAAAGCAACTTTTTGAGGTAAAAGATAAAATCTAGGTTTTTTACTGCTTATATGCGGGAATAATAAGGTTGCTTTTCCATCAATTATCAGCTAAACATCCATAGTAAAGCAACTTATTGAGGAATAAATTTATCTTAATGCAACCTTTTGAGGAATAAAAATGCAACCCAGTTTAAACAGCGGTTGCTTTTGTTTTTCCGTAGTGATACTTTGCATTAGAAGTAAATCTATTGATATGGATAATCCGGAAAAAGTAGGTAGCGGTTCATTAATTGTAAAGAGTAATTATCTGGTAAATGCAGAATATCGTCTCACGCCCATAGAGATGAAAATCATTTACTTAATGGCTATGCAAGTACGTAAAGGTGACGAAGATTTTAAAACCTATCAACTTCGAATTAAAGATTTTCAAGAAGATTTGGGTCTCAAAGACAATCATGCACTTTATGAGCGTATGATTGAAATTGTAAAAAGACTGATGACCAGAGTAGTGCAAATTAGACATGACAATGGCAACGTAGAGCAGTTTCCGTTTATCACTTGGTCTATGCACAAACACAAAGAAGGAACCATCGGGATTATTTTTGTACCCAAGCTTAAACCGCACATGATAGACCTCAAAGAAAGGTTTACCAGTTTCTACGATTACAATGTACTTTCGCTACGTAGCCAGTATTCTATGCGTATTTATGAGTTGATTAAACAATATGAGCGCATAGGTAAAAGAACAATTGCTGTGGCAGATCTTAGACGCATGTTGAGGTTGCAGGATAAATACCGTAGCTACAACATGTTTAAGAAAAAAGTGATTGAGCAGGCTAAAAAAGACTTGGACAAAAACTGCGATGTAAGCTTTGAGTTTACCGAGCGAAAACAAGGCAGAAAAATTACTGAGATAGATTTCATTATCAAGAAAAAAAGGTTGCCGAAACAAATCAAATCCAATACCATGCGCAAGGAGGGTATAAAAGATGTGATTTTGGCATTTGAAGAATTAGGTTTAAGTCAGAAACAGGCAGATTATTATTTGAATGATGAGGGAAGAGAACCGGAATATTTGATGGAGTTGATCGAAGAAACCAAAAAAGGATATAAAACAGGTAGAGTTAAAAATCCATCGGCTTATTTGGTGAGTTTGATCGAGCGTAATGCCAACACAAAAACAGAAAAGCAAATTTTAAAGGAGAAAGAAGAGCAGATAAATGAGGCTTTCAAAAATGCTGAGGTAGAGCGAAGAGAAAAAGAAACTGCCATGATTGAAAGTTGGAGAGAGGAGTATGAAGAAGAGCGAGATAGTAGAGGAGAGAAACTACTTTCTAATGCTTCAGGTAGAGAAATAGACACTTTTAGAGGTTATGTAAAGAACAATCCTTATCTCCGCAAAAAGTTGCTTTTAGAAAACAACCTCAATACAGGGCACAAAGAATTTGCATTTTGGTTTAAAAACTTTTTATTGCCAGAATACGAGTCTGATTTTATCCAATGGATACATGTGAATAAAGGTTTTAGTATTGTTGCTCGCAATGGAGAGTATCATATTACAGGAAAACAAGAATCACTTTTTTAACAGTAATCAACCCTGAAGTCATTTAGCTTTCTGAGAGTTGAAGTATTATTTTTGGCCTTAAAGATGTTCCTGTGGAGAAATTAAATGAGCTTTTAAGAGAGTATAATCAACTGTTAGAAAATCTGGTTTTTGATATTGAAAGTTTGGATTATACTGTTTTTGAGCAGCAAATTCCATTTCTAAATCAAATGGCTAAGGTGAATAACACTGGACTCACAGTGTTTGACATGAACAAGAGAGAGCACATTTATGCTTCATACAATTTGGAAGAAATATTTGGTTATGACATGAACCAGATTGAAGAAGTGGGCAATGACTACTTCAATTCAAAAGTGCATCCAGACGATTTGTTGATACTTGTAAAGCGAGGTACAGATTTGCTGCGGTATTTCATTACTTTACCCGAAGAAGAGGTGAAAAAGTTTAAGTATCAAAGTGAATACAGAATACAAAACCACCAAGGTAAATACATCAGAATAATAGAGCAACATCAGGTTTTGGAGATGGATAATTTTGGAAACATGTGGTTGTCGCTTAGTGTGGTAGATGTTTCGCCTAATCAAAATAATTCTGATGAAGTAAAGGGCCAGTTAATCAATATTAAAACAGGAGAGGTCCAAACAATCTCGGAGCAAAACCAATCTACTGATTTATCCAAAAAACTATTGACAGAAAGAGAAGCAGAAATTCTTAATTTGGTAAAAGAGGGCTATTTGAGTAAAGAGATTTCAGACAATTTATCCATTAGTGTGCATACAGTAAATACCCACCGACAAAAAATTTTGAAAAAGCTTAGTGCCAATACCTCTATAGAAGCCATTGAGTTTGCAGGCAGATTAGGCCTTATCTAGTAAAATATACTGATCGATCAGTATTGATGGCAATCAGCTATGCCTGTAGCTTTGTAACATCATCAATAAATAAACTTTCATGATTTTGCGATCTATGTTACTAATCGCAGTCCTAGTGGGCTTGCAAAGGTATTCTTATGCTCAAACAATTACACAACAGGTGAGGGGGCAAGTTGTCGATCAAACTTCACAGGCACCTTTGCCATTTGCCACAGTCATTATTCTTCAAACAGAACCTATGCTCGGTGCAACTACCGACGAAGATGGAAATTTTGTGATAAACAATGTGCCAGTTGGTAGATACAATTTGCAAGCCTCATATATGGGCTACGAGCCGGTGATTATTCCAGAAGTGTTGGTTACGAAAGGCAAAGCGCTTTCACTCACATTTAAACTAGTTGAAAATGCAGAAATGCTTGACGAAATAGAAGTAACTCCTCGTATTCAGAAAGAATCTGCCATTAACCCAAATGCGATGGTAAGTGCCAGAATGTTAAGTGTGGAAGAAGCCAACAGGTATGCAGGAGGTTTTGACGATCCAGCTAGATTGGCTTCATCTTTTGCGGGTGTTGCTAGTAATGTTGCTAACAATGCAATTGTAATTAGGGGAAATGCACCTAAGTTTTTGCAGTGGAAAATGGAAGGTGTAGAGATTCCTAATCCGAACCATTTTGCAGATTTAGCTGCCTTTGGTGGTGGTGGACTTACTGCCTTGAGTAGTAACCTATTGGCTAACTCAGATTTCTTAACTGGTGCTTTTCCTGCGGAATATAACAATGCGCTTTCTGGTGTTTTCGACATACAAATGCGCAATGGGAATAATACCGATCATGAGCATAGTGTTCAAGTTGGTGCTATCGGAATTGATCTGTCTTCAGAAGGTCCATTAAGCAAAAATAAAAGATCATCTTATGTGGTAAACTATCGATACTCTACTTTAGGTTTGATTGCACCTGTGTTGCCAGAAGATGCGCAAGGCACTAACTATCAGGACTTGGCTTTCAAGCTAAAATTCCCGACTGAGAATGCAGGTGTATTTTCTATTTGGGGAATTGGCTTGTCTGATAAATCAGGAGCAGAACCAGAAACCGATTCGGAGAAATGGGAGTATTATCAGGATAAAGAAGACCAGAAAGTAAACCAGTATATGGGAGCGACAGGATTAAACCATAAGTTTTTCTTTGGGTCTAATACTTCATTAAATTCCACATTGGCATTTTCTACGAATGGGATTGATTTAAAAACCAAGAGGCTAAATGATTTACTAGAAGCGCAAGACCATAATTTGATTGACAACAAGTATTATAATGTCACTTTTAAATCGGTACTGAATAATAAGGTAAGCGACAGACATGCGAATAAAACAGGAATAACTGTTACCGGTATGGGTTACGATTTGTTATTACAAGAAGCGGACGATGCTGGTGAGTTGAATACATTGGTAACTGATAAGGGTTTTAGCACCTTACTTTCAGCTTATACCAATTCTACTTTTTTCTACAATCAATTTACAGTAAATGCAGGTATAAACTTTCAGTACTTTACACTCAATCAAAATAGAACCATAGAGCCAAGGTTAGGCATTTCTTACGAAATTGATGAGAAACATAAACTGAGTTTGGGTTATGGTTTACACAGTCGATTAGAAAGAATCAATACCTATTTTACTAAAAGTAGCGATGGTAGCAGTTTCCCTAATAAGAATCTGGATTTTACAAAGGCACACCATATTGTGTTGGGTTACGATTGGAACATCAATGAGAGTTTACATCTAAAAATAGAACCTTATTACCAGTATTTATTCGATATTCCTGTAATTGCTGACAGTACTTTCTCTTTGCTTAACCTGCAAGACGACTGGTTCATCAGCGATACTTTTGTGAACAATGGAAAGGGTAGAAACTACGGTATCGACTTTACCTTAGAGCAATACATGAGTAGGGGATTCTATTTTCTGTTTACCACATCACTATTTCAATCTGAATACAAAGGAGATACAGACGAATGGTATAATACCAGGTTTAACAGAAACTACTTGGTAAATGCACTAGTCGGTAAAGAGTACAATGTAGGCAGAGAAAATCAGAATTTATTTAGTGTGAATTTGAGATTGAGCGTGCAGGGTGGAGATAAATATTCAGTTATCGATAAGCAACAATCTGCCTTACAACAAGATGTGGTGTATGATGAAACCAATCCTTTTACTCAGCAGGCAAAAACATCTGTGGTAACTCATGTTACGGTAAACTACAAATGGAATAAGCAGAAAAGTGCCCACGAGTTATCATTAAAAGTGATTAATGCCAATAATTATAAGGAATTTCTTGGGCACAGGTATAATCTAAAAACGCAAAGTGTAGAGATGTACAGAGAAGCTTTAATTGTTCCTAATGTGAGTTATAAGATTTCGTTTTAATTCAACCAACTAATTAGAAAAAGTGGCTTAAGGTATTGGAAGTTATTTGTTCAACAAGTATACATGGAGAGTCAATACCTAAGCCACTAAATTTTCAAAATCTTCTATTCATTTTTTAAAGTTTTAATATCAGCAATTAGCTGATTGACGGAGGTTTTATTTAATCCATTATAAATACCTCGAATGTGTTTCTGCTTATCAATCAACACAAAGTTTTCAGTATGAAGAAAATCATCAGCATTTTTATTACGCCCGAGGTTTTCTTCTATAAAGTAATCCTTTCTACCAAGTTTATAAATATGCTGGCGGTCACCAGTTACCAAATGCCATTTTTTAGAGTTGACTGCGTAAGTATTGGCAAACTCATTTAAAATCTCTACTGAATCGTGTTCCGGAGTTACAGAATGAGAAAGCAAAAGCACTTCGTCGTCTTCTAAAAAGGCGTCTTGTACAATTGCCATGTTGTTGGTCATTTTGGGGCAAATGCCAGGACAGAAAGTGAAGAAAAAATTAGCCACATAAATCTTATCTTCAAAGGTATTTTCTGTCACTGAATCACCCTCTTGATCAATTAGGTTAAAGTCTGAAATTTTATGAAATGAGGCTAAAGTATCGCTTTGAGGTGTAAACCAGTGAGGTGTAAATGCAGCATCTTTATAAAATGGCAATGTTGCCACTCTACTGCCATGCATGCTACTATTTTCACAGGCAAACAAAAAAATCAATCCGATAATTAACCAATTAGTATTTAACATTTTCGTCTTCCAATTCATAGCACAAGTTTGCTCTTTTTAATCCAAATATTCGCCCGTTTCTGGCTTCGTAATTACAATAGAGTTTGCCGTTTTCACGCCAAGATTGTTGTAGACCTTCTTCTTTTCCATAATTCAAATGCAAGCGCTTAAACATTGAACCGCTTTTATACCATTGCAATTGAATACCATGTGCGACCCCTTTTTCAAAATTTGCTTCTGAGCGCTGTACGCCATTTTTCCACCAGCTTTTAGCTTTCCCTTGTTTTTTACCAGCTATATAATTTCCATGAAAGCTCAATAAACCATCCGGGTACCATTTCTTATATGTTCCATGCTTTTTGCCATCCACATATTCGATAGCGGAAAACAGCTTCCCAGTATCAAAATACTTAGCTGAAACTCCTGTAAAAGGCTTGTTTTTATAGTAAACAAGCCCCTTTACAGGGTTTAGCTCTAATAAATTAGCTGTTACAGTATCTTGTTGTACACTAAACCAATAGTTTAATGAAAGAGAATTATTCTCAGATTTTTTACAGCCAATTAGCATAATACAGCAAATTAAAAATATACTATTGTATCGCATTTGGAGAGCCTTGGTAATCACCCGGAAATAAAATGTAGTACTTGTTCAAGTAAAGCTCATTCTGAATATGGTAATGATACTCAGCTTCAGAGTTAAATTGAGTGATACTTGTATGTCCACCAGAAGCATCTAAATCGGTAGGGTAGGAGCCTGTTGCATTACACTTTCTTCCATACAAGAAAAAACCATCTGAGATAATGCCTATTAACTCTTCATCGTCGTTAGACCAAGCTTTTGGCTCTAAATGGTAATGATAGCTTTGAGGTCCGGTATGAGCACCAGAGTAATCTAGCGAAGTGGCAGCATCATCCAAAGGTACATTTGGCCCTTCTTCATCATTGTAAATCATGCCGCCACTAATAGCAAAACCAATGGAACCTAAACCAGTAGACGAAGAGCTAGATGCTTTGTCAGGATTTGCCGGTACTCTTAAAGTGTATGATCCGCTAAAGTCGTCTATAAAGCCAGGAGCCAAGTCATCAGCCACAGTTGCTTCTACATAAAGTTCGTGTGTTGGAGACCAATAAGGCGAAGTGTGATTAGTCATTCCGTTAGATTCTAATACAACCTCATCGCCATCTAGATAAATATCTAGATTGTCGCTGTCAAATTCTGCAAATGCATTGTGCAAAGTAACTTCGGTTGTTTCATTGGTGTCGTCTGATGATATATCATCATCATTATCGCAAGCAGTCAATAATGTAATAGCTGTTATAAGACTGAAAGTAAAAAAAGTAATACTAGAATACTTAAGCATAATGTATGTTTTGATTTCCCTTTTGACAGCCAGTTTTTAAAAATCCTTCTCTCTATGCTTAAATTTTTTTTAAATAAATAAATATAATAGCTGAAGTTGCTTATTATCAGTGGGTTAGATCAAATATTTTTTTGAAGATAATATTGAAATTGCCAATGGAATTATACTTAAATGTGTATTGATTACTTGATAACTAAAAATTTAAATTAAGTATGATGAATAACAATTTATAAACTTAAAGTAACCCAATCTAATCGTGAGATAGGTATAAAATAATAGAAGTTTGTCTAAAAATTTTCAAGAGAAATTTTTTATCCAAAAATCTGCTTATTTAGCTTTTAAGCTACTTTTTATTGTGTTCGACTCCATAAAAACTTAGTAAACTCAAAAAAAAAATAAAAAAAATCCTGAAAAGGTGAGTACAAAATATCATCTCTGGTTTTCACTGTCTGAATTGAGAATTTGAACTAGCACATTGAGATTCAAATTCAATTTTATTTTATAGCTAAATTAAATTATTGACACACTAGGGATTGATTTATGAAAAAGATTCTGAGTTTATTATTCATTGCAAGTATTACCGCTTTATTATTCAGTTGTAACGACGACGACGATACAGATTATGGCAACTGGGTTGAAAGATCAAACTTTGAAGGAGTTAGAAGGAGTGGAGCAGTTTCATTTACCATCGACAATATTGTTTATGTTGGAGCAGGTATAGACGAAGATGGTGACCGTTTAACTGACTTCTGGAAATTTGATTCAGAAAGCATGCAATGGACAGCGATTGCAGACTTACCAGCAGTAGGAAGAAATTCAGCAGTAGCATTTGCTGCTTCAGGTAAAGGATATGTAGGAACAGGTTACGACGGTGACCACAGACTAAAAGACTTCTACGAATACGACCCAACAACCAATTCATGGGATACTATTGCAGACTTTGGTGGTTCGGCTCGTTACGGTGCAGTAGCATTTACACTTAACGATAAAGGCTATGTTGGTACAGGTGATGACGAAAACTATTTAAAAGACTTTTGGGAGTATAACCCTTCTACAGGCTCTTGGACACAAGTACAAAGTTTAACAGGTAACAAGAGAACTAATGCATTTGTATTTGTTGTAAATAACGAAGCTTATGTAGGTGGGGGTGAGAACAATGGTTCTTATGAAACTGACTTCTATAAATTTAATGGAGATAGTGGACAGTGGACTAAGCTCATCGACTTAGATGATGAAGACGAAGATAACGACGATTTAGGAATCGAAAGAACAGGTGCTATAAGTTTAGTAAGTGGCGGATATGCTTATATCCTAACTGGTACTTCATTAAGTACAACTAAATCTGTATTACAATACGACCCAACTTTAGACGAGTGGGAAGAACTAGCAGACTTTGAAGGTTCTTCAAGAACTAATGCGATTGGATTTACTGTAAATGATAGACTATTTGTAACAACCGGAAGCAGCGGCTCATCAAGATTTGATGACTTGTGGGAATTCTTCCCAGATCAAGAGTACGACGACGATCCTGACGAATAAAAATTACTTTGGTAAACTAAACTGACAAATTAAAACAATCACAATTATTAATATATCAGTTTTCCTAAACCAATAAACACACATAATTACTAGCTTAAATAGTCACATTTAATTAAGTAAATGCAAACTCCATGAAAGTACTTTTAAAAAAAAGTATCCTGCTGATGTTTGCTATAGGGTTGTTGGTACAGTGTAGTACAGACGATGGAATGTTTGATGATTTTGTAACCGATAATTTAAGTACTACGATAGTTATTGATACAGTCACCGTTAAAACGTACACTACCAAACTTGATTCTGTAGTAACCTCTGGTACAGGTGAGGTACTGGTGGGAATCTATAATAAAGATAAGATTGGCAAATTTACAGCTTCAGCTTATCTTGAATTTGGGCTTCCATCCGGAATTGACAATATAGATTTAGACGATTCATATTCTTTTGATTCAGTAGTATTTGTAACCACTTTCGATAGTTACATAGGAGATACTACAGAGTTACAAAGGATGGAAATAAAGCGTTTGGCAGAGGAGCTCGATCCGCCAGACGAAGATAACGATTACATGTTGGATTACGATGAGATTGCAGTAGAATCAAAATCTCTCGGAGAGGGAAGTTTCCCTGTAAAGCCAAATGCCAATGTACCAGTTTATATTAAACTGGAAGACTCATTTGGAGAAACATTTTTCAACATGATAAGAGATGATGATGAGTTATTTGATGTGGAGGCTGACTTTTTGGATTATTTTCCTGGTTTAGCTATCATTCCGGTAGAAGGCACAGCAAATACTCTTTTAGGTTTCGGAACAGAAACGAGTACAGATGAAGACACTGGGACGACATCAGGAAACGAACCATATATTAGAATTTATTATTCTATACATAGTGCAGAGTTTCCATCTAGAGATTCGATAGATTTTCCTTTAACATCTAGTACTTATCACTATACAAAAGTTGATTTTGAAGCTGAGAAGGATTTGATAGGTGAGTTGGAAAGTGAAGAGGACAAAGTATCGAGTACTTTAACAGATGACGAAACATACATTTCAGGTATAATAGGACTCTCAACTCGTATAGAGTTTCCTTACTTACAAACAATGAGAGAAGATATTGGAGAGCAAGGTTATATTCTTGGTGCTAAGCTAATACTTCAACCAATACAAGGTACATATAGGTACGAAGATGATTTGCCTGGTAGCTTAGAAATGTATGTAATTAACCAAGATAACGAATTGGAGTCGCAGGTTTATGAGCCTTATACTACCGATGTGCAGTATGGCAGCTATTATTTTGATGGGGAGTTTTACGAAGATACGCAGTATGCGTACGACCTTACAGAATATTTTACCGAAACAGGTATCTACGATGAAGGTGAAGGTTTCCTATTAACTGTTCCTATTTCCGGGCTGTCAAACAATTTTAAAAGTGTGATTTTTCCGTCTCCAAATACACAAAGTGAAGATTCGAATGTTTATCTGGAACTTTATTATGTATTTGTTGATCCATAAAAATATTACAGCTAATTGTACTACATAGGGTTAAAAATAGATTAATGAATCCAGTCATTTAGAGTTAATAAAGTGTAATTAAAAATGAATGGAAATGTAAATGGCTTTTTGTACTGTTAGAGCTCCTTATATTTTCAAGATTATTTTGAGTTTACTTTGTTGATTTTGTCACCCGGCTACTTTGGTTTTTGCGTTTTAAACCGAAAGTGGTCGGGTTTCTTTATTTGTTCATATATAATATTGCAGATCTAATATTAACTTAGAAGTTAAAGTTCTTAGGTTCAAATAATAATTTAAATGGCTGGTATAAACATTGATTCACTTTTTGTATTTTTTGGTTGGGTTGGAGCAATATCCTTTATTCTTGCTTATTTTTTGCTGAGTATAAATAAGCTTACTGCCAATAGCTTAATTTATCAAGTTCTAAATGTAATAGGAGGTTTATGTCTCACCTTAAATGCCCTCAACCTTAATGATGCTCCTGCATTAATTACCAATGCAGTATGGATGTTTATCGGTCTCTTTGCTACATTAAAAATAATTAAAGACAAAATGCAAACGAAGAATTCGTGAAGAGTTTAGGCAATTAAAACTTGATACCACAACATTGTACATTTACTATTTTTTTGCACTTGTTACTGCTTTCCTAATTTAGTTTCCCACATTTATTCTTGTAAATAGAGATTAAACTCTGCTGGAAAATATTTTTTTCAATCTTTAATAACTAAAAGCAAAAATTACTTAAAATAAAGTATTTATTTTTAATGAAAAATATGCCATATTAGCCATTATACAGATTAAGTAATATTAGAAATAGCCTAGAACAAATAATTTGTTCGTTTGCGACTTTGTAGCAAAATAACTTTCATATCTTAAGGATTTCTAAAACAATAAAAAATTTCAAAAATAGTACTAATTAATATTAGATTAATCACTTAAAACAGGTATATTTAATTACTTGTAAACGAGTATACACTAAATTCCTATTTGCTTTATATTAGGCAAAAATTAACATAAATGATTTGCTCAAAATCAGCAAAATTGCCAGTTGCTAATGCTCAGTCTCTGTTCATGAGAGAGAATTGGGGCATACAGACATTTGGTATACCTGCACTTTGGAATTTGAGCAAAGGAGAAGGGATAAATGTTGCCGTACTCGATTCTGGCATTGCTTTTAATCATCCCGATTTTGTGCAAGCAATTTCGATGATGAAAGATTTTACAAACAGTAAAGCTGGAGTTTATGATATTACTGGTCATGGTACACATGTAGCTGGTATTATTGGTAGCAGAAACCCTAAAGTAGGGCTTGCTTCTGAAATCAAATTATTAATAGGAAAAATTATCAACGATGAAGGGACTGTAGATATAGATGCAACAGTTGATGCATTATATTGGGCTATAGAAAACAAGGCTAATATTATTAATCTAAGCATAGAAGCCAAAAAAGATTATCTACAATTAAAACAGGCAGTTGAAGAAGCTAATAAAGCTGGATGTATAGTGGTTTGCGCAGCCGGTAATGCCGGTCCCAAACAAGATTCTATTCAATATCCAGCAAAGTATAAGTCTACAATTGCTGTAGCAGCAATAGATCGAAATTTTAAACTTAGAGTGGATGCTTCCACTGGGCCAGAACTCGATTTAGTTGCACCTGGGGTAGATATTTACTCTGCCGATTTACCATATGGGTATACAACCAGAGGTGGAAGTTCAATGGCTGCTCCTTTTGTTTCAGGGGTAATTGCTTTAATGCTAGCAAGAGAAAAAAAGAATCCAAGAATTACAACTATCAATTTAACGGATGGTATTCGTGAATGCATAAGTAATACAGCTTTTCAATTGGGAAATCCAGAAGAAAAGAGTTTGTATGGAATGGGCTTAATTCATCCGCAGAGAATGATCGTATAAGCAAATTTTTTTTTCACTTTAACTATATAATATTATTACCATGTTGAAACTTAAGCCCAAAATTTATTTACAAGTTCAAGATGATCAGTATTTAAAATTGTATTATTCTATCTTATCAGAGGATTCTACATTTGACTTAACAGATCCAGCACCAGCTCCAACAGAACTACCTGATGGAACACTTGTTTATAAATTTTATGGAATAAAAACTGGGGATGGCCCAAGTGAAGTACCTGGTTTAATAACAGATGTACCAGCTACTAAAGCCGAAAACAAGAAAATTATAGTAATTGCAGCCTGGGATAGTGCAGCAAGCGGCGCTAATGGCGATGGAACTTCTACGGGTAATTCCGGAGATGCGGACGATAAAGGTTAAGTGCTAAGTTATGGGGGAAAGGTTTATATTTTATATCTTAATGTGATAATATTTAAATTATGAAACATACGATCTTTTTCCTGTTTATAACACTGCCTTTGTTTAGGGTAAATGCCTTGCATCAGTCTTATACAGATAGCCTGATGCAGGCTCTTAATACAACAGAAAGCATTGAAGAAAGAATAGATATTTTAAATGAACTAGCTTGGGAGTGGAGAGAAGAAAAGATGGATGTAGCTTTACAATATTCTGATAGCGCCTACCACTTATCCCAGCAGATTCAAGATATAGAAAGACAAACAACCAGCTTAAAACGCAAAGGAGTTGTTTTAAAAAACAAAGGAGATTATTCTACAGCGCTCTACTGTTACGAAGAAGCATTAGCCTACGAAATTGCTAACAATAATAAAAAAGGTGAAGCCAGTTGCTACAATAACATGGGCAACATTTACAAGAAATGGGGCGACAACAAACCAGCACTCGAATGTTTCATAAAGAGCTTAAAAATTAAAGAAAGTTTATTTCCTGGAAGTATTACACTTGCAAATACCTATAAAAACCTAGGATACTTTTATTTCACTTCTCTAGAAAAATTAGATACAGCTATTTTTTACCTAGAGCAAGCAAAAGAAATTGCAATTGAAAAGAAAAATGCAGCGCTTGAGGGGTTAATTATTAACGATCTGGGATTGATATACCACGAGAGTGAAATGTTTGAAGATGCTTTCACAATTTTTAGAGACGCTGCCAGCAGGTTTGAGACTCTCAATGACAGTGTGAACATGGCAAGAGTTTGGGATAATTTAGGTAGAACAGCCACCTATATGGAAAATTACCCACTTGCAGAGTTGTATCATCATCAAAGTTTATCAGTCAAAAAAGCCCATCACGATCAGATAGGAGAAGGTATAGTTTATTGTAATCTGGGCGATTTAATGCTCAAAAAAGAAAACTATTCAAATGCATTAGATTACTACAACAAGTTTTTAAATATCTCAGAAAAAACAGACTCCAAACAAAATATTGTTACAGCGTACCAAGGATTATCTCTGAGTTACGAAGGCCTAAAGCAATATGAAGAAGCAATAGTATTTAGAAAAGCTTATGAGGAGGCCAAAAGTGAAATGGACCTAAGAAATAATAAAGAAGAAGTTGAGGAGCTTAGAATCAGGTATAATACAGAGAAGCGCAAACAGCAAATATCAACATTACAGTTCGAAAAGGAACTTCATGTACAAGCTTTGGAAAGATCCAATCAATTTAATAATGCACTTATGTTAATTTCAGGTTTAGTATTGTTAGTGGCCTTTTTGATAGTGCGAAACTATCAGTCAAAAAGAAAGGCTAGCCAGTATCTTGCAATTAAGATCGAAGAAATAAATAACCAGAGGGTGAACGAGATAATGCAGCTACAGGAACTCAAAATTATGGAAGCAGTAATTGATAGCCAGGAATACGAAAGAAAGAGAATTGCCCAACAATTACACGGAGAAGTTGGAAGCATACTACACACAATTAAATTGTACTTTAATTCAATGGAGAAAAAATTTAATAGTTCTCTAAACGAAAGCAAAGAACAATATTTAAAAGCCAATGAATTACTTGATAAAGTAACCTGTGAGATTAGAGATGTATCGCATAGTCTTGATGCTGGTATTGTAAATAATCTTGGTATAATAGCTGCACTCGAAGAATTGGCAGGAAGCATTCAATTGTCTAATCAGATGTATGTAACAGTTGAAAGTTACAATATGGAAGAAAGACTTGAATCTAGAAAAGAAATTCTCATTTACAGAATAATACAAGAAGTAGTAAGTAATGTATTAAAACACGCTAAGGCAGAAAACCTTTATATCTCTCTTACACGCAGAGAACACGACCTCAATATCATTATAGAAGATGATGGAATTGGCTTTGATGTAGAACATGCAAGAAAAAACGGAGGTATGGGATTAAAAAATATTTCAACAAAAGTATCACATTTGGGAGGCGATTTAGTATTTGACTCCAAAAAAGGGCACGGTTCTACTGTGATTATTGATATAAACTTGTAAATTGTATTTGCAAGTTTATTAAAAGATAATGCAAGAACTAAGAATACTAATAGCAGACGACCATCGAATAGTAATTGATGGTATAAAAATGTTGTTATCAGATACTTCAGGATTAAAAGTGGTAGGTGAAGCTATAAATGGAAAAGAAGCAATTAAAATTCTGGAAGAAGATAAAATTGACATTGCCATTCTCGATATAGATATGACGCCTGTAAACGGCATTGAAGTAAGCGAATACATCCAAAAACATGGTTTAGCTACAAAAGTGATTGTACTCAGTATGCACAGCAAAAAAGAGTATATCTATCAGCTAATGGAGGCAGATATTGATGGCTATATTCTAAAAGGTAAGGGTATAGACGAATTACTGGAAGCTATACGTACAATTAACGAGGGTAAGAAGTACTATGGCAGAGAAGTAATGAATACCATTTTTCAGGATCAACAAAAAAAGAAACAGAAAAACAATAGTAAGAAGATTATTCTCTCAAAAAGAGAGCAAGAAGTAGTAAGACTTATCGCCAGAGGGCATACCACGCAAGAGATTAGTGAGAAGCTGTTTATATCGTACTACACAGTAGAAACCCACAGAAAGAACATCTTGGCAAAATTGCAACTCAAAAATTCCACTCAATTAGTGAGATATGCTTTAGATAATGGATTAGAGTAATTTCTATCTTTAGATGATACTGGGTAAACTGGCAGAAAACAATCATACTCAAGATACAGTACCTGTTTACTTCGATCATTGTATCTTGTACAATGAGTTTGATAAACCTTTTGTTTTTCCTACTCACTTTACCTCATTTGGTATAATTGCACTTTTAGAAGGTAGTGGGAATTTTAAGATAAATGATGTTCATATAAATCTCGATCAAAACAGTTTTGTAATTGTAAACCGAGGCAGTAAAGTATCCTTTTCTGTGAACCAGAAACCTCAGCAAAAAACTAAAACTGTTTACCTGTATTTCAATCATGTGCTTTCTCAGTTAGTGGCAAGAGATATTTTTCATAATCTCGACGATTCTGGTTTAAGTAATAAATCTGTAGATGATTATTCTTTAATAGAGCATATCCATTTTAATAATGCCAGTTTAAAAGCTAATTTGTTAACGCTTTTGAGTTTGGGAGACAGTTGTGCTTCATTTCAAGCTTTAAAGGCAGATATGCTCATTAGAAAGATATTAGAAGACATTATTGCAGAAAACTATGCTGCATTTCGTATTTCTGACAATATGAATGTGATAAAGCAATCTACAAAAGTGAATTTGTACAAGCGAATTGCTATGGCCAAAAATTGGATGGAAACACATTTTTCATTGCCGATAAAATTAACTGAACTGGCAGATATTGCCATGATAAATTCTCAACACTTTCTCAGGTTTTTTAAAAAGGCATATGGTATTACGCCACATCAATATTTAACCGAAATAAGGTTGAACCAAGCCAAAAAACTATTAGTGAGTAGTACAAAAAGTGTTACAGATATATGTTTTGAGCTCGGCTTCGAAAGTCTATCTTCTTTTAGTATTTTATTCAAAAAACATACAGGATACTCACCTAAAAAATACAAGATGTTACATATGCTTGATGTTTAGTTTGACCAAATTCTCCATTTTCGATAAATTACTTTTTCAATCTCCTGCTAACTTAGTTTAAAATAAAAATTTATAGATAATGGAAAAAAGTCAATGGAGTAAATTTAAACTGAGAGTAAATGTGCAAAAAGAGGCTTCAACAGCTTATGCATGTTGGACAAATGCTGAGGCATTGGAAAGCTGGTTTTTAAGAAAAGCTATTTTTAAAGATTCAGCAGGAAATGTTAGAGCTGCCAACGAAACAGTACAGGAAGGAGATACTTACGAGTGGTATTGGCATGGTTATCCGGACTCTGTAGTGGAGAAGGGTACAGTACTTAAAGCCAATGGGTCTAATATGTTTTGTTTTACTTTTTCTAAGGGTTGTCCTGTAACTATTTCTGTTTATTCAGAAGAGGGAGAGACAATTGTAGAGTTAGTAGAAAGTGATTTACCTACCGATGAAACCACTAAGTTGCAACATTTTGTTGGCGACTCAAAAGGCTGGATATTTTACCTTACAAACCTAAAGTCTGTCTTAGAGGGCGGTATCGATTTGAGGAACAAAAAGCTAAATTTGGTAAATGTGATTACCGCTTAGCATATTGTAAACAAGAATACAAAAACATCAATTCAATTGTCTTTTATGGTATAATGATGAAATGTTTTAACAGTCCTCATATAAATTCAGTAATTATCTTTACTATATCACATAAAACTTGCGAAGCATGTCTTATAGAGAAAATGTACTTTATTAAATAAAAAATATCTTTTTCCTAAAGTCAATTTGTGAAAATAAAACAGGTTGACTTTTTCATTTTGCCATGAAACGAAGCAAAAAACGCCATTTTGGAAACTCAAATATTTTGTTTCATTTTCGAATAACGCTTTTACATATCTATGTAAGAAAAATAAACATACCTATAATTGTATATTTTTAGATGTAGACTATTTCTCCTTTCCAAATAATTAAAAATCAATAAGCAAATAATATAAATTGTACACAATGTTATTGAACATGTTAATAACATTTAGTAGTCCTTTTCTTCTAATAATTAAAATTGAAGCTGGTTTAAAAACCAACAAACAAGATTTAATTTATGGAACAGCAGGGTAGTTTAGATTTTTGGAAGTTGATTAAAAATGACAAGGATACAGCAACGGTTGAGTTGAATGGAGATTTGGTTATAAATGATATTTCAGCAATTAAAGATGAAATACTGAAAATGGTTGAACTGTACACAGATTTACAGATTAACATCACCAATTCGTCAAAGATCGATCTTGCAGGCTTACAATTACTTTATAGCTTAAAAAACTTCTCAGATAAAAAAGGCACCAAAACAAGCTTCGATATTCAGCTCGCTGAAGCTTGGAAGACATGGTTGCCATTTTCAGGAATTGAATACTTGAATTGAACCCAATAAATTTTTCTTGATTAGAATACTAACAAATTCTCAATTCGAAATTAAAAAACAATGCAAAATAACCTTTACAAGCAAGCAGTAGTAGTTGACGACTTTGACAGTGTAAGAAAAATAGTATCATTTCAATTAGAAAATCTGGGATGTAAATCTAATCTGGCAGTAGATGGAGAAGATGCACTGAGATATTTTGATGGCAGAAAATATGATTTAGTAATTACAGATTTGAATATGCCAAAACTAGATGGTATTTCATTAATTAAAATGATAAGAGCTTTGCCTTCTTACAAATTTGTGCCAATAATACTGCTAACAACCGAATCAAGAGATAGAATTATAGATACAGCAAAAGAAGCGGGAGCTACAGCATGGATTAAAAAACCATTTACTGTAGACAGCTTTGTAAATACAGTTAATAAATTACTTCGTTGATGGATCAATTTAGAGAAGATTATGTAGAAGATGCAAAAGACCTGATAAATAGTCTGGAACAGGCTCTACTTCAATTAGAAAGTTCACCAGATAACCCTGAATTGATTGAGGAGGTTTTCAGGATTATGCACACACTAAAAGGAACCGCAGCCATGTTTGGCTTTGATGTTATTAGTGAGTTAACCCATGAATTGGAAACCATTTATGACATGATCAGAAATGGTGAACTTGCCTTAAGTACAGAAATAGTAAATATAACATTAGATTCTAGTGATCTTTTAAAAGATTTATTAGAGTCTGAAGACAATCCTGAGCTTATTCAAAGGGTGCAAATAGCTCATGAAAAAATTCATAAAATAACCAATGGCACTGTTAAAGAAGATAACACGCAGGATGTTTTAATTTTCGGTGAAGAAAAACAAGAAGACGCCCAACCTACCTACTACATACTTTTTAAACCAGATAACGATATTTTTCTGAGTGGAAATAATCCTTTTTTCCAACTCGAAGATTTAACAGCGCTTGGCGAAACCAAAGTTGTAACCCATTTTTCAGAAGTTCCGGATTTAGAAGAAATTGACCCTGAGCTTTGCTATACTTTCTGGGAAATTTATATTACTACCAAAGAGAGTATTAAAGCAATAGAAGATGTTTTTCTGTTTGTACAAGCTAGATGCTTGCTAAAAATTCATCAGCTTTCAGAGGCAAATCTACTTAATGACTCGCAGTTTTTACATGCAGTTGAGAGTGATGAGTTTCTGCTAGAATCGCCTACCGAAGAAGCTGTAGAGGCTCATGTAGCATATATCAATCAGTTTTTAAATACATTAGAGCCTACAGTTGAAGACGCTGTAATAGAAACACCTCAACAAGAGGTAGTCATTAAAAATGTAGCTCCTAAAGAAGCTCCGAAAAGAAAAGAAATTAGCGGAATTAAAAGTGTAAAAATTGCCACTAACAAACTAGATAATCTAATGAATCTGGTAAGTGAGTTAGTAATTACACAGGCAAGATTAAACCTTTACACAGAACAAAACAATACTCCAGAGTTATTAGAAATATCAGAAAATATTGAGAAAATATCAAGGCAGTTAAGAGACTCTACATTTGATCTTTGCTTAATTCCTATCGACGAAATCGTAGTACAGTTTAAGAGGTTAGTACGCGATTTAGCACATGAGTTAAACAAAGAAATTGAGTTTATTACGCTGGGTACTCAAACAGCACTTGATAAAACCATTATCGAAAGAATTACCGACCCAATAATGCATTTGCTTCGAAATAGCCTCGACCATGGAATAGAGTTGCCAGAAGAGAGAGAAGCAAAAGGCAAAAACAAGCAGGGGAAAATAACATTAGATGCTTACTATTCGGGTACTTATGTGCACATCAAAATTAGTGATGATGGTAAAGGCATAGACAAAAACAAGATCAAAGCAAAGGCTATTGAGAAAGGACTAATTGCTCACGATGCAGTGTTGACAGATAAAGAAACTTACGATTTAATATTTCTTCCAGGCTTTTCTACAGCTAAAGAAGTAACAGGAGTTTCTGGTAGAGGTGTGGGAATGGATGTGGTTAAAAGAAAGATAGCCGAGATTAGAGGAGATGTTTTGGTAGAATCGGAGTTGGATAAAGGAACTTCATTTACGATTAAACTTCCGCTTACACTTTCAATTATAGATGGTTTATTAGTAAAAGTAGGAGATACTTATTTCATTATTCCATTGTCATTTATAGAAAAGTGTCATGAGATTGAAGCGAAAAAGATACAATCTGTATTTAATAACTCTATCGTTTTAGATGGAGAGAAAATACCGTTTTTTAATCTGAGAGAGCAGTTTACTATTTTAAATGAAGCTCCTGAAGTACAGCAACTTATTACAGTAAATTATGAAGGTACAAAAGTAGGTTTTGTGGTAGATACTGTAGTCGACGAATACCAAGCTGTATTAAAACCATTGGGCAAAATGTATCAAGATTTAGATATTATTTCTGGCGGAACCATTCTTGGAGATGGAACAGTGGCATTGGTAATAGATACAGGAAAAGCTATTGAACATTTTACAAAAAACCTCACACAAGCTTAGTAAGAATATGATTAACGATACAATTGCAACACAATCATTCCTTTCATTTAGTTTAGGCGGTGAAATATTTGCATCGAATGTTACTAAAGTGAAAGAGATTTTGGAAGTTACAAAACTTACCAAAGTACCCAAGTCTCCAGATTACTTAAAAGGAGTAATTAATTTGCGAGGTACAGTATTACCAGTAATAGATACTCGAGTTAAATTCGGTTTCCCAGAAATTGAAAATACTGTAGATACATGCATTATTGTTCTAACACTCATTATCGATGGTGACGAAGTTTCTGTAGGAGCTTTGGTAGATACAGTAAGTGAAGTTTTTGAAACAAATTCAGAAGAAATTCTACCTCCGGTAAGTATTGGAAACAAATTTAGATCAGATTTTATAGAAGGACTAATCAAGTTGGATGATCAATTTATAATGCTATTAGATGTAGATAAAGTGTTTACAGACGAAGAGTTATTGGTAGTAAAAGAAACAGGCGAAGAAGCAACTATCTAAATATTTAGAAAAAAAACCTAATACTAAATACACAATGAAATTTACTATCAAAGCAAAGTTGATACTTGCTACAATTGTACAGTTATCAGCTGCGTTGATTGTTTTTTATATAGGAAACAACAATGCTTACCAGCTAAATAAAAAGATTAATGAGATTATTAAAGTAAATACTCAGCGTATTAACCTTTCTGCTAAAATCGCAGAAGATGTTCAGTTTATTACAAAAAGAGAGAAGGATCTTATTCTATCTAAAGATAGAGAAGTGTTAATGGATATTGTAAAGCAGGTGGATGCTAGAACTGAAGATATGGAAAATAGATACACCGAGCTAAGAGATATTTCAGATGAAAAAGGTGTTGAAATTTTAGATAATTTCCAGTTGCGGTGGAGTGAGTATACAAGCTCTTTTGCCAAGATTAAATCGCTCTCAATGGGAGTTAAAAATGATTCTACTGAGCAAATAGCTTACGAAATATCGTCGACTACAGCGAGACAAAAAGCACTAGAAGCAGTAACTATTGTTTCGCAAATTGTAAGAAAAAACGAAAAGGCATTAGAGGCCGCAAGTTTACAAACAAACGCTTTATACGAGGCTGGTGAAAGATTAATGTGGATTATTTTAGGAGTAAGTTTGCTGGTAGCAACAGTCTTGGCTTTTTGGATTATTGTAACAATTACTAGTTCGATACATAAAGCGATGTCAGCCATAAAAGCTGTTTCAGAAGGAGATTTAACAGTAAATATAGATTCTACAAATAAAGATGAAATAGGAGATTTGTTAGAATATCTTAAGCAGATGATTGTGAAATTGAAAGAGGTAATCACTTTTGTGAGTACTGCGGCAGATCAGATTGCAGCAGCCAGTGAGCAAATGTCTTCATCATCTCAGCAAATGTCGCAAGGTAGCACTGAGCAGGCGGCATCTACCGAGGAGGTTTCATCTTCGATGGAGGAAATGGTATCTAACATCCAGCAAAATACAGAAAATGCACAAGCAACAGAAAAGATTGCTATTAAAGCTTCTGAAGACATACAAGAAGGTAGCAACTCTGTAAACCAGACTGTGCAATCTATGAAAGTAATTGCTAATAAGATTTCTATTATTAGTGAAATTGCTCGCCAAACTAATTTATTGGCACTAAATGCAGCAGTAGAAGCAGCACGAGCTGGCGAACACGGAAAAGGTTTTGCAGTAGTAGCAGCAGAAGTTAGAAAGCTAGCAGAAAGATCGCAGGTAGCAGCTACAGAAATTAATACCCTTTCTACTTCTAGTGTCGAAACGGCAGTAACTTCTGGCAGATTGTTGGTCGAAATTGTACCGAATATTCAGAAAACAGCGAGCTTGGTGCAAGAAATAGCAGCCGCTAGCATAGAGCAAAACTCTGGTTCAAGTCAGGTAAATTCAGCTATTCAGCAGTTAAATCTGGTTGTTCAATCAAATGCTGCCACTTCAGAAGAAATGTCGGCAAGTGCAGAGGAGCTAGCAAACCAAGCAAGTGAATTAAGAGAAGCCATCATCTTCTTTAATGTTGGTAACAACCTTGGTAAAAAGAGTAAAAGGAAAATAAAGCCGAGAAAGAAAAAGCCAGAGGTATCTGAACATATTATCTCAGCTAGAGCAAAAAAATCTTCTGGAGTTGTGTTAGACATGGAAGTTGATGACTATGATGATACGGACGAAGAGTACGAACAATTTTAATCTATAAGTAAATATATGACGCTAATTAATTTATAATAAATACACTTTCCCTCAGCACTCATTGTGTTGAGGGTTTATTTTCCTCAAAATGATAAAATTATAAATAAGCTGCATGATAGACATAAGTACTGGAGTTAAAATGAAAGACTCCGATTTTAGAAGAATTAAAGAGTATATTGAAAATGAAGTAGGAATAAAGCTCCCGTATATCAAAAAAACAATGATAGAAAGTCGCTTAAATAAAAGACGAAATGCTGTTGGTGTACAGACTTTTAGTGAATACCTAGATCATGTATTTGCTCCGGGAGTCGGTAAGGTAGAATTGATTAATATGATCGATGCAGTTACCACCAATAAAACAGATTTCTTTAGAGAACCTGAGCATTTCCATTTTCTTACAAAACAGGTACTACCAAGTTATGCAGATAAAAATAATTTAAAATATATAAAATTGTGGAGCGCAGGCTGCTCTACTGGCGAAGAGGCTTACACAACATGCATGGTCTTGGACGATTATTTGAAGAAAACCTCCTCGTTTCATTATAACATTCTAGCAACAGATATCTCTACCGAAGTGCTAAGAAAAGGTATGAATGCTGTTTATAATATGGAACGAGTGGCAAATATACCTTTAGAAACTAAAAAGAGGTATTTGCTTAAAAGTAAAGACAAGACTAAAAATACAGTTAGAATAATTCCAGAGCTTAGGAAGAAAGTTACATTTCAACAATTAAACTTTATGGATGACTACTACGATATCTCATTTAAATTTGATGTGGTGTTTTGTAGAAATGTGCTCATCTATTTTAATAAACCAACACAAGAAAAGGTAATTAGAAAAATATCGCGTAAGATTAAAACGGGCGGCTATTTATTCTTAGGTCATTCTGAAACCATTATTGATATGAATTTACCTTTACAACAACTAGGGCCAACAATTTTTCAGAAGATTGATGCTTAGTATTTAAGTAATAATTCTATAATATTTTATGGTTTAATTGAGGAATGAATGAAAAAAATTAAGGTATTAATTGTAGATGATTCTGCACTAGTAAGGCAAACTTTGGTATCTGTTTTTTCAGAAGACAGAAGCATTGAGGTAGTTGGTACAGCTGCTGATCCATACATGGCGGCTCAAAAACTCACCAAAACGGTTCCCGATGTAATCACGCTGGATATTGAAATGCCAAAGATGGATGGCTTAACTTTCCTCAAGAAAATTATGACACAGCATCCAATTCCAGTAGTAATTATTTCGAGCTTAACAGCTAAGGGTACAGAAATGGCCATGAAAGCACTTGAATACGGTGCAGTAGAAATATTAACCAAACCTCAATTACACCTTAAATCATTTTTCGAAGAATATAAACTCAGACTGTTTGACATAATAAAAGCAGCATCTGTTTCTAGAATAAAAAGACGTTCAGCTATTACAGTGGCTAAAGTGCCAGCGAAGGTAAATGTCTCAGAAGTAATTGCGAGAAGACAGAACAATAGTTTAATTAAAACTACAGAAAAGGTAGTTGCTATTGGAGCCTCAACAGGTGGGACAGAAGCAATTAAAGATTTGTTACAAGCATTACCAGGAGACTCGCCCGGTGTAGTAATCGTACAGCATATGCCTGAGCAGTTTACAAAATCATTTGCCCAACGCCTCGATGGCATTTGTGAAGTTACTGTAAAAGAAGCCAGCCATGGTGATAATATTATTAGAGGTAGAGTACTTATTGCACCCGGTAACAAACATATGGTGGTAAAAAGAAATGGAGCGCGCTATTATGTTGAGTTACTAGATAGCCCACTTGTAAATCGACACCGCCCTTCTGTAGATGTGCTATTTAGGTCTGTGGCAAATTTTGCAGGTAAAAACAGTATAGGTGTAATTTTAACAGGTATGGGTGCAGATGGTGCTCAAGGCTTACTAGATATGAGAGAAGCAGGAGCATTAACCATTGCCCAAGATGAAAGATCGAGTGTTGTTTTTGGTATGCCCAAAAAAGCCATTGAGCTTAATGCTGTCGAAAAAGTTTTGTCTTTAGATTTTATCACTCCATTTATATTAAGAAACCTATAAAAGAAAAGGAGAAATTGATAAATTCAATTTCTCCTTTTCTTATTTTTTCTTAGGATCTTTATCTATATCCTTAAATTTTTCATTAATCGTATTTAGATCTTTTTTGAGGTTTTCGAGTCTTTTGCTTAATTCATTAATGTTTTCTTTGCTAGAATTGCCAGTTGTTTTCATAATTAGACATGGTAGTTTGTTCATCTATTATTTAAAAACAAATAAACGGACAGTTCGAGTTAACGAATTTAAACAAATCACTACAATTTTAAATGGTTGACAGATGTCATTTGTAGAGAGCTTGTGAGGCATATAAGAATTAGTTCTGTGTGTCATTTTTGATGATACACAGGACTTTTTTTATCTTAAACTTGGGGGTGCAGTAATATTAAGTGGAGTATTCATATGTTGTTGAAAAAGTAGGTTATTCATCCAGTAGTAATTATTAATATTATTACTAGGCTTTTTATAGAATTTCGAAATATCTATAACTATAGGTATTACTACTTCATACATTACCTTTTGACCATTTAATTTAAATGTCTCAAATTTTGTACGGTATGCTGCTGTTTGTTTTAAATTTGAATCGATAGCATTTTTGACGATTCTATAAGTTTCTGTGTCAACTTGATTTAGAATCATACTTTTGTTTGCATATCCTTCTTTGTCTATTACTAGCGCAAGAAGCATCACTCCATTTACATCAGCTTCAATGTTTGAAATTTCCAGTTCATGGTCTTTTAAAAGCTTATTTATTTGGGTAGATAGATTAATATTCTTATCAAATTTTCTATATATTTTTTCCCCATCTTCAATTCTATATGAGTTAGTCAAATTACTGGCTTCAAACTCATTAATATATGTGTTACCAGTAATCGAATCATTAAATTGTTCTTCAAATTTTTGGGCAGGCTTTATAAGATTTTTGCCTTCTGGTGTATTTACAGTAAGGTATGAATATCGTATTTCTTTATCTATAATTGATATACTATAATCATGATGTATGCTACCATCAGGAAAATAAGTTGTAACTCTTTTAGGTAGTTTATCTCTAAAAAAAGTTTTTTTTCTTGGATTACCATTTTCGTAATAGGAGATAAAATCGCCTTCTAAATTATTGGGTGAAAATCCAGTGTAAATACCAGAATAAACTTTAACATCTTTTTTATAATAGTTTATATGCCATCCAATACTGTCTATCTTTACAATTTTACCTGTATAAACAGTTTGTTCTTTGCTAACCGTTTCTTCCCAGTTAGCATCAAACTGAATTGGCAAATTGTTTTGATATTTTTCGTAATATTCAACAGTTTTTATAATCGTCTCAATGTCATTGTATTTATATGTTTTGTTTTCGATTTTTTGCTTTACATATGGAATATGTCCAAACATCTTTAAAGCTCTAGTTCTGAATTCATAGTTAATTGAAGAAATCACAAACCAAGGTTTGCTCCCTCCTTTGGCTGTATATAGGTAAGTAGTGTTAAATTGCCATTGCATTTTATTTGTAACATCATACCTTTTTGCAATTTTGAACTCTTTTGTGTCTGATATAATTTGAAGTAAATCTTTATTTCCAGAAACATGGAAACTGATAAATGAATCAGTTCCTACAACAAAGCTTGTTAATTCTTTAGCTTTAATTTTATCGTAACTATAAGGATCAGCACTACCATCAGTTTTAAATAATATTTTGTTAAAAGCAAATTTAATATACCCATAATGCTTAGTGCCATTTAAATCATAAAAGTGGCCTTCTTTGAAGTCTTTGGAAATATGACTCATAGTAGCAGCTCTCTCTGGAGCATAAGTTAAAGGATCAAAGTATCCTTCCATAGGAGTACCATTGTTGTCGTAGTAGTATCCGATTGGTATTTGTGCTTTGCAAAGTTGGAATAAAAATATAAAAATGATCGGTGAGAAAATTATCTTCATAGCTATTTATTTGTGCGTTTTGTATTTGTTATTTCTTATAGTAATGCCCTAAACTAGGCTATAGAATAATATCATCCAAAAGTGGTATATTCTCGATAAGATTTATTATAAATTAAAGCTCATAAATTCACAAAAACTTCGCCTACTTAGGCAGGAATTTTTACATTTGCCAGTGTAAAAAACAGGGTAAATGAATGCTGTTAAACGAGTGTTTTTTATACCTGTTTTAAGTGTAGATTTAAATATTGTGAGATAAAAAAAACAAGGCTATGAAACAGATAGAAGAAGAATTGAAGCACAAGATAGACCTGAAAACCAAGCCTTTAGGTGCATTAGGGATGCTTGAGAAACTGGCATTTCAAATAGGTAAAATACAAAATACTTTGTCGCCTGCCTTAATTGAGCCTTCGATTATGGTATTTGCCGCAGATCACGGTTTAGCAAAAGCCGGAGTAAGTGCTTATCCGCAAGAAGTAACTTACCAAATGGTAATGAATTTTTTAGGTGGGGGAGCAGCCATAAATGTATTTGCAAAACAGAATGGAATTGACTTAAAAGTAATTGATGCTGGGGTAAATTTCGATTTTCCAGAACACCCACAACTGATTAATGCCAAGGTAGCAAAGGGCACTAAAAACTTGCTCGAAGAAAAAGCCATGAGCTCAGCTCATTTAGAAAAATGTTTGGCGAATGGTGCCGGCGTAATAGACAGAGATTTAGCAGAAAATTGTAACATAGTAGGCTTCGGTGAGATGGGCATTGGCAATACTTCATCTGCTGCATTAATCATGAGCGTGCTTTGCGATTTGCCAATAGAAGACTGTGTGGGTAGAGGAACAGGGCTAAACGATTTACAATTGCAGCAGAAAATTGCCACACTCAGTGAGGTAAAGAAAAAGTTTGCTTATGTAAAAGAACCTCGTGCTGTGTTAGAAACCTTCGGGGGCTTTGAAATTGCTCAAATGTGTGGAGCGATGCTCAGAGCATTCGAAAAAAACATGATTATTATGGTAGATGGTTTTATTGCTAGCAGTGCCTTCTTAGTTGCTTCGAAGATAAAACCAGAGATTATAAACAATGCTGTTTTCTGCCATGTATCAGACGAAAATGCCCATGCTGCCATGCTGAATCATTTCGGAGCAGAGCCTATACTCAATCTCAAAATGCGATTGGGAGAAGGAACTGGTTGTGCGGTAGCTTATCCGATTATTAAAAGTGCAGTTACATTTTTAAATGATATGGCAAGCTTCGAAAGTGCAGGTGTATCGAACAAATAAAAATCGGGATGATTAGAAAAGAGATACGCTATTTTTTTACTGCATTAATGTTTTTTACCCGTATTCCTTGTCCTACTTTTCCGGACTATAAAGAGGAGTACCTCAATAAATCGCGCAAGTATTTCCCCCTAATCGGTTGGGTTGTAGGGGGGATTGCTGCGTCGGTTTTACTGGCTTTTTCCTACATTTTGCCTATAACAGTCTCAGTTCTGCTTTCTGTAATTGCAGGAGTTTGGGTAACAGGGGCTTTCCACGAAGATGGCTTTGCAGATATTTGCGATGCCTTTGGCGGTGGCTGGACCAAAGAGCAGATTCTAAGAATTATGAAAGATAGCAGGGTAGGAGCTTTTGGAGCAATTGGTATTTTCTTGATTGTTCTAATAAAGATTTTTGCTTTGATAGAAATCGCTCAACTCGATATCTGGCTAACTTGCTGGGCAATACTAAACGGGCATACCTGCAGTCGTTTTGTGGCATCCACTTTTGTGCATTCTCACGAATACGTGCAAGACATAGATAAGAGCAAGTCTAAACCAATAGCCAATAACAAACTCTCTTTTGCAGAGATGTTTTACAGTTTTGTTATCGCTATTTTGCCTTTGTTTTTATCAATAAACTGGTGGTATTTATTGGCCTTTCCGATAGCCTATTTGCCTAAAATTTATCTGGGTTACTTTTTTAACAAGTTTATTGGAGGTTATACAGGCGATTGTTTAGGTGCTACCCAACAAGTAAGTGAAGTAGTTTTTTATTTATCAATTTTGGGAATATGGAAGTTCATTTAATCAGACATACAAGTGTTGCAGTAGAAAAAGGCACCTATTACGGGCAAACAGATGTGCCACTCGCAGAGAGTTTTCAGGAAGAAGCTGAAGCTTACCAAGCGAGTTTGCCACAAGATTTTGATATGGTTTTTTGCAGCCCAATGAAGCGTTGTGTGCAATTAGCTGAGTCTGTGCATTCAAATTTTGAGAATCAGGATATTCCATTGAAAATGGATGACAGGTTAAAGGAATTGTATTTTGGAGAATGGGAAGGCAAAAAATGGACAGAGATGGATCAAAAGATATTTTATGCTTGGATGGAAGATTTTGTAAACATCAACACACCTTCCGGTGAGAACTTGAATGACCTGTTTCTGCGATGCAAAAGTTTTTTGGATGAGTTAAGCCAACAAAATTACCAAAAAGTTTTGCTGGTAAGCCATGCAGGATTTATTAGATGCACTTGGGCTTATTTATTGGAAGTTCCTTTAGAAAACATCTTTAAAATTCCAGTAGCCTTCGGCGAAACAATGGTTTTCAACCTCTCATCCAACAGAACTGACAATTACCTTATTCGAAAAAAGTAGATTGATTTTAATTCTGAAGTTTGCTGTATCTAGCCCCAATACCTTTCGCAAACTTCTCTGCTAAACCAAACTGGACAAAGCTTTGGTCTGTATCAATCACTTCTGTTTGTGAACTTCCAGCAACTTTTAGCAATTTTTTGTAGGTAAGAATCGCTTCCTCAAAAGGTTGCTTTGTTTTTCCTTGGTTTATTTTGCCATCAGTAAGTATAAACATCTTGAATTTTTGCAAAGAGCTAGCCTGTTTAACTAGGTGATAAGTCTTAGTTATTCCTGCAGCCATATTGGTTTTGCCTCCGGTTTTGAGTATTTGCAACTGCTCAATAATTTCCTTTTTGTTTTTTGTAGGGGTAGAAATCACCGTTGCATCGCCCTGAAGCAAGGCTATCAATGCAAAAGTTGGTTTATGTCTGGTTTGTTGCTCCAATGTTTTTTGTATCAACCCCTTTACATAAGAGATAATTTTTTGCTTTGCCATAGATGCACTGGAATCTACCAGAAATACAATCAACAAATCTTTTTGGTTGCAAGTGGCTTTAAATTGTTGCTCAAATCGGTTATGCACTAAAAAATGCTTTACAGAAGCTTTAATATCAGGTGTTTTTGCTGCAAAATCATTCCCTTTTAAAAGCAACTTATTTTTGGGTTTTGCCTTTATCGGGATTCCTCTTTTAGCATCTTTACCATTTTCAGTTTTTAAGCTGAGTTGAGATTTAGTAATTACTGGGTTGAATACTTGCTCAGAATAGTTCTCTTTAGTTTCTAAGTTTTCAGAAACTGATTCATCACGATCTTTTTTTTTTCAGGAGACTGATTTTGGTTTTTCTGCTGTCCACTTGGCTTTTTATTGCTTCGATGTTCAAGTACTAGCGGAGCCATTTTTTCTAAGTCAGCCTCTGTAACTGTATTTCTTTTTTGGAAAGAAGCATATGCTCTGGCTGCTTTAATTAGCAGAATATCTGCGCGCATGCCTTCCACTGCATTATCTAAGGCCAAATCTGCGGCTTTTGATATAACCTCATCATTCAGTTCAACAGCGAATAATGCTGATTTTGCACTGAAAATCTCTTTTTTGAGCGCTTCTTCCTGTTCCTGATATTTTGCAATAAATGTAGTTGGGTTGGTATCAAAAGCGAGTCGGTTTTTAATGATAGCTTTTCTCATTTCTTTATCCTGCGGCGTAGAAATTTGCACGCTCAACCCAAATCTATCTTTTAGTTGTGGTCTAAGTTCGCCTTCTTCGGGGTTCATGGTACCAACTAAGCAAAACCTACTATCAAAAGTGGTCGAGATTCCTTCTCGTTCTAAAAAGTAACTTCCCGTTGCCGCCGCATCGAGCAAGGTATCCATTAAATAATCATTCAATAGATTAATCTCATCTATATATAAAATCCCTTGATTTGCTTGAGCTAGCAAACCTTTCTGAATCACCTGTTTTTTATCGTTTATCAGCTTTTCCAGATCAACATTTCCTAAAACTCTATCTTCAGAGGCTCCTAATGGTAGATTGATAAAAGGAAACTGCTGTTTATCATCAGAAAGTAGATTACTTAAAGAGCGAACCAAGGTAGTTTTACCAGTTCCTTTATCGCCAAGTGCCAATACTCCACCAATAGTTGGGTCTATAATGCAAAGAATTAGAGCCAGTTTAAAATCCTCTTGGCCTACAATGGCTGAAAATGGAAAAACCTGTTTTGTCATACTTTCTTAATTGGAGGAAAACTCAATGGAGTCTTTCCACTCTAAAAACAATTTCTAATATTTAGCAATACAATTACATGACTAAACTCGATGTCTGTTTTAGACAAAAAGAAGCCTTGTATTTTTAAAATTTTAAAAGTCAGGAAAAAGTTAATTAACAATTCCCTGACTAATCCGGTCAACTCAAAACCGGTTAAAAAAGAGCAACCTTTTTTATTTTTGCCATGTATTATCTGGTTGCCGAACGCAATGTCTTTTTTAAATCTGAAATACAGTTTACCTCCACTTCAGATTGATTATGTTGCACTTTCCAACTGTAAGGCAATTCTTCATTCATAGAAATACTGATGGCTGCATTTGCTTCATCAGTAATTTGAAAGCCTTCTTTTTCCAATGCATGTTTAGTCCAGTAACCCGGTATGCCATTGCTACGGAGGTTTACTGTTTTATTTGTTTTATGTAAAATTTTGAAAGCACCTGAATGCATATCAAAAGCAATACTTTTTCCTTTAAATGTATCGGCCATAATTCCGGTTAATACCAAATCTTCTGGCGAGCCACTCTTTAGTTCTTGATTGTTGGTAATAAGCCAAACAGAATCTGCTAGTTGAATTGCCATTTCAAGTTCATGTGTAGAAAGTAAGATGGCTTTGTTTGTTTCTCTGGCTAATTCCTTTAAAAGCGAAATGAGCGAAACACGGTTATTTACATCCAAGTGGGCAGTAGGCTCATCTAATACAACCAGTGGTGTATCTTGCGCTAAAGCTTTGGCGATCATCACTCTTTGTCTTTCTCCATCGCTAAGTTTATTAATGCTTCTACCAGCAAACTTTGTAACTTCTACCAATTCCATAGCCATGTAAATAGCTTCTTTATCTTTATCTGAAAGATGCCCCAACCAATTGGTATAAGGTGTTCTGCCCAAAGCGACTATGTCATAAACACTCAAGTTAACCGGTGAAAGTTTCTGAGACAATACAATTCCTATAAGATGAGCCAACTCAGCCGGATTTTGTTTTTCTAGTAATTTACCCTGAATATACACTTCACCCGAAACAGGTTTGAGCATGCTCGTGAGTGTATGTAATAAAGTAGACTTTCCAGTACCATTAGGACCTAGCAAACAAGTAAGTTCACCGCGTTCCAGCTCTAGATTAAGACTAGAAAGCAGTATTTTTTCCTGATAGCCAATGCTCAGGTTTTTAGTTTGTAATATCTTTTCTTTTGAACTGCTCATCTCATTCAAATTGAAGATTTCATGGTTCTCGACCTAATTACAACCCAAATTACTACTGGTGAACCCAACATAGCTGTAACAGCATTGATGGGTAAAGTATCCTGTCTGCCCGGCAATTGGGCAATCATATCGCAACCCAACATCAGCACTGCTCCAATCAAAATTACCGATGGAATCAATACCTGATGGTTAGAGGTTTGCAAAGTAGCTCTGGCAATGTGCGGAACTGCCAAACCTACAAATGCAACTGGCCCACAAAAAGCAGTAATGCTTCCGGCTAGCAGACAGGTAGCAACTATCACAATTATTCTATATCGTTTAATGGAGATACCCAAACCGCGAGCATACTGTTCTCCAAGTAAAAATGTATTCAGTTGTTTTTGTACAAAAAAAGCGAGTAATAACCCTAGTAAAGTAGTGAAACCCAATATCTGTAATTGTTCCCAAGATACTCCTGCCAAACTGCCAAATGTCCAGATAAGATAGGCTTGAATAAGTTCTGCATCACTAAAATATTGTAATACGCTCACCACAGCTCCGGTAGCACTGCCTACCATCATCCCAACAATTAGAAGTGAAATGCTATCTTTTACTTTTACTGATACCACTAACACCAAAAGCAACACCAAAGCTGAGCCAGATATGGCGGCCAATACTAAGCCCCATTCTCCCATGTTTAATAAAGGTTGAACTAATACACCTCCTGCCATTACCAAAATAGCTACGCCTAAGCTTGCACCATTGCTAATTCCCAACACAAATGGTCCTGCGAGGGGATTTTTAAAAAGTGTTTGCATTAGCAGACCAGAGAGTGCTAAACCTGCTCCGGCAATAATAGCCGTTAAAGCTTTGGGCAACCTAAATTCCTGAATAATAAAATCCCAACTTTCTTTTTGAACTGTATCTCCAGTAAGAGAGTGAATTACTTCTTTCAGGGGAATACTTACAGTGCCATACATAATGTCTAGCAAGAAAAAGAAGACTACTAACCCTGCCATAATCAGATAAAACCCAACATACCTAGTGCGATTATCTGGCAAAAAGCTATTGTTAAATCGCTTTTTAGTAGGATGAGATTTACCATTCAACGAAGCCCCAACCGATTGCGCAGCATGAGCGGTCGAGACTTCGTTTTCAGGTAATTTATTTATAGTTGCGATTGAGTTCATCCTTTTGTTAGTTTTTTGTAATAGACCAACTTATACTCCGGTAATAATTCTGGATGGAGTATTTTTATAATATCCTTCAAAATTAAATGAGGGTTAGCCATACCAGATTCCCAATAATCGTTTCCTCCAAGTGGAGTTACTTTATTTATATTGTTGTAAATATTTTCTTGTGCTAAAGGAGCAAATTTCTCATACCTTGCATCCTGTTTTAAAATATCAGAAATTGTTGAAGCAGCTCCCGGATTCAGCCAGATATCTGCATCTAAATTTTTATCCAACACCTCTTCGAAACTGAGTGGTAGGCTACCTCTGGTAGTATCATTTTGCCAGTAATAATCTGCTCCTGCATCTTTTAAAAAAGAAGCCATATAGCTTTTGCCTCCCGGCATAAACCATGTGCCATTAAATTTACTGCCCACCATTACCTTTGGTTGGGTTAATGCAGAATTACCCAATTTTTTAGCTGCCAAGTATTGTGTTTCTATCTCATTGAAAACACTATCTGCCATAGCAGATTTATTAAAAAATGCAGCGATAAACTTAATCCATTCTGCACGTGCAAGTGGCGAAGTTTCCATCCACTCTATATTATATGCAATTGGAATATCTGCTTTTTCTGCCAGTTTAAAATTGTCGTGTATTTTCTCGAAACCAGAAACCATTAATAATTCTGGCTTATTATCAACAAGAAATTCTATATTTAGATTTTGCGGATCGCCAACTTCAATTACTTTACCTGCTTCAATATTATTACGTACAAGTTGGTTACTTACAAATCCAAGATTACTATGCCCAGTAATTTTTTCTTCTTCATTTAAAAGTGCAATTAAACCTATGTGTGTAGAAGAAAGCGTGATAATATTTTCGATAGGTGTTCTTACCAGAATGGTATTTTCTGCTAAGTTATCTGGTACTTCTTCCGTTTTTGGAACCAGTAGATATTTGGCATAAATCTCTTTAGCATTCCACGGGTTTTCTATAATAGCTTCCTGATAAGTGCCATAATTAGTAATATGGAAAATGTTGGAATACTTTACAGGAATGTCGGTTGGTTTGATAGTAGTTATACTCGAAGCTCCATTTGTTTGATCTTCTCGTACATGTTGGCATGAAATAAAACCACAAAGGCTTAATAGTATCAACAAGTATTTGCTGACTTTCGTTTTTAGATAATATGTGTAATCATTTAAAACCAACCTGTTTTACATTTAAATACAACATATACTGTACAAACAAGCAGGGGTAAGTTGAGAACAGGAGACTGTTTTATAATAACAAGTTTTCCAAATCCTTTGCTTTTCACCCGAAAGCTTCGATCGTACAATGCTGTGGCAGGTCTTCTGGCTCATTCCAACTGTCAACTATACCTTCCCATTGCGCTTAGGCAACAGTGGTGTGGGATGTTGACAATTTTGCCTTCTACTATTGTAGTCGGCTAGAATTTACAGCTGCGGGGACAGCTCCTGATTTTAACAGGATTCCCTATTCACTCGCTACATTTGGTAGCAAGACCACATGCCTCAAAGTTAGAAATTATTTGAAAATATGCTCTAAAAACCTGAAAATTCTTTACTAAAGAATCTTTTTATAGTAAATGAGCTTCTTATTGCTTAGTGAATCTTTTTGAAAAATAAGGCTTAGGTCTTGCAGCACTAGTTCTGGATGTACAAAACCAGATTGCCAAAAATCGTTTTTTCCTAAGTCGTTTAGCTTTTTGTTGTTATTGTAAACCTGCAAGCCATTTTTAAAATAGTTATTTGGAATTTTGAGTTCTTTTAAATCTGCTTCACTTGTAATTTTAATGCCAGGATGCAGCCAAATATCGCATTGTTGCAATAGCTCGATTACTTGTTCATGAGCTATAGCTACATTGCCAGTTTCTTTATTGTCGGCCATAATATATTTGCCGCCAGCATCTTTAATAAACTCTGCCATATAACTTTTGCTGCCGGGTAAATACCAAGTTTCTTTCCAGTTGTAACCAACAAAAATTACAGGCTGCTTTTCAGGTGTCTGTTTTTTATTTAAGAGATGATTGTATAAGGCTTCTTTCGTTTTAAAATAGGCATTGGCTTCTTGCTCTTTTTGAAAAAATACTGATAATAGTTTTATCCATTCTAACCTGCCGAGTGGAAAGTTTTCTTTGTGAGCAGCAAATGTTACTACTGGCAAATGGTATTTTGTTAGCGCCTCATAGGCATCATAACCAGAACCAGTGGTAGATTCTAAAATTAAATCAGGTTTAATATCGAGGAGCAATTCTATATTAACATTTTTAGATTTGCCTACTTCTTTTACACCTCTAGCTTTAAATACATCTTTAATTTCCTGATCAAAAATATCATCGTAACTGTTAATAGCAACAATTTTATCAAGCAAACCTAACTCTTTAAGCATCTCTACATGGGTAGAAGAAAGACATGCCACCGATTTTACTGGATAGTTGATCTCTCCTCTGCCAGCATTTGATTTTAGCTTGTATTCGTACAAATCTTTGCTGCCTTCCCATGGTTTTTCAATACTGATTTTCACTTCATCATCAGCAAGGTAATCCACTTTAAACTTTTGAGAAAAAGAGGTTTCTATGCTTTTTGGTACTGAGTTGTTTGATGTTAATTCTTGCGTTTGGGTAATTTCTGATGCAGACTTGTTTTGGTTACAACTGCTAAATATTGATGCAGCAAAAAATAATAGTACAACAGGCAAAAAAGTGTTTGTTGAATGATAGATTTTCATAAATAAAATGGCCGAATTGAATGAAGCGCCAAAACTAAAAAACTAATTGAAACTATAATGGATGCATCGCAATTTTCATAAAAAGCATTTGTACAGCACAATTAATTCATCGAGAGATTAGATAAACTTTTGTCAAAAACTAAATACTACTTGATTTTACGATCAGATATTATTTACCTTAGCATTGTATTCAGATTTAGAAAAGAAAGATTTTACATAAAAATGCTTCAAAAAAAAGCATTAGTATAACTGTGTTTAATCTTATAAGAATTATAGCGATTATATGAGAGTACTTAGAGATGTTTTTTATAACATCAATAGACACTTATGCTTAATTTTTTTTCAATCTGAATACCTAAAATTCTTTAAACTCAATATTACTATGAAAAAAATACCGATTACGATAGTTACCGGCTTTTTGGGCGTGGGTAAAACTACCTTATTGCACAACATGCTCAAAAATGCCAATGGGAAAAAAATTGCCGTTTTGGTGAATGAATTTGGTGAAGTGGGAGTAGATGGAGACATCATTAAATCTAGTTGTGGAGATGATGAATGTAACTTGGTTGAGCTTACAAATGGCTGTATTTGCTGTACAGTACAAGAAGAGTTTCTTCCTACAATGGTGGAACTAGTGGAGAAAAAAGAAGAAATTGATCATATAGTTGTGGAAACCTCAGGGTTGGCCATGCCCAAACCTTTGGTAAGAGCGGTAAACTGGCCAGACTTAAAACCACATATCACCATTGATGCAGTAATTACTGTAGTGGATGCGGTAGGAATTGCTACCGGAGAAATTTGCAACAGAGAAAAAGTACAAGCACAAAGATTGGCTGATGATGCTTTAGACCACGAGACACCAATTGAAGAATTATTTCTAGATCAATTAACTTGTGCCGATTTGGTTTTAGTGAGTAAAAGGGATTTGGTGGATGATGAAAAGTACAAAGAAGTAGAAGAGGTGATCTCTTTGAAAATGAGACTGCATACCAAAGTTTTGCCAGTGGTAAATGGCGAAGTTGACAATGCGCTTTTGTTAGGCATTGGTGCTTCTACTGAAGATGATATAGAGAACAGACCAACACTTCATGAAAAACTTCATCATAGTCATGATGGTCACAGCCATGAGCATCACCATCATGATCACGACGATTCTATTGGTACAATCATTAAAGAATATGATGAAACTCCTGATGTTAAAAAGCTAATCAAATCACTTACAGAACTAGTAAAAAACAATGAGATTTACAGAATCAAAGGTTTTTTAAATATTCCAAACAAACCAATGAGAATGGTGCTTCAAGGTGTTGGCAGCCGTTTCGATTACTACTTCGACCGCCAGTGGAAAGAAGATGAAGAAAGAAAAACAAGACTAGTAATCATCGGCAAAGACCTTGATGAAGCTCAATTATAATAGCCAGTCGGAAAGGCAGGTTGCTATTTTGGCCCTTATAAAATTTAATATCATTAATTCTCTAAACCTTGCACTTAATCTCAACCATTCCCGGCGGATGGAACCCCAACGACGAAGGGATTTTCTATGTTGAACAGGAGCCGGGAGATATTGTATTTTTATCTGCCAGTGATACGGAAATAAGTTCGGTAAATGCAGCCTATCGAAACATGTCAGAGCTGTATTCCGACTTACCTTCTTTCCGTTTGGCAAACCTGACGTATTTCAAACAAGAACTCACCATAGATACCTATCTGGATGAGGTGGCTTCACATGCAAAATTGATTGTTTTGCGGCTATTGGGCGGACAAGCATATTTCAATTATTTGTGTGAAGCAGTTTGCGAACTGGCTGAGGAAAATGATATTAAAGTGATCTTTTTACCGGGTCATGATGAGCCAGATTTGGAATTGATGAAGCTTTCCAATGTGTCATTTACTTTGGTTGATAAGCTTTGGCAATATTTATTAGCAGCAGGTTTAGACAACATTCGTGAAGCACTTAAACTGATGCTTAATGAGCAATTTGATTATCAGTTTAAAATAAAGGCAATAGAAAAAGTACCGCATCTATTTCTCTGGCATCCACAAAAAGGCATTATCCAAAAACCAGATGAGTTACCAGAGCTGAAAGGAGAAAGTACCAATGTCTCTTTACTCATTACCTATCGAGCGCATTATCTGGCAAACAACCTCAAGCCTATTTACCGTCTAAGTGAAGCATTGGAACAGCAAGGTTTTTTCCCGTTGGTTTTAATGGCTTTGAGTTTTAGAGACCCAGCTATTGAGAAAGAAATGTCAGACTTGCTTACTAAGTATCAACTCAAACTGACAGTCTCGATCAATACAACAGGTTTTTCCATGAAATCGCTTGGCAGTCAGAAGGAAGAATCATTTTTTAGTCATCTCAATATTCCAGTAATTCAGGCTGTGTTTGCTTCTTGCAACAAAGAAACTTGGCAAAACGGGCAGTTTGGATTGCCTCCTTCCGATATTGCCATGAATATTGCTCTGCCCGAAGTGGATGGAAAGATTATTAGCACAGCAATTTCCTTTAAAGAAGCAGCAAGTCGAGACGAAATTACCGACTCCGATATAGTAGAGTACAGCCCTCATGAAGAAGGTTGTACATTTGTCGCTGAATTGGCAAAAAACTGGAAAATTCTTCAAAAAAAGCAGAATCAAGAGAAACATGTAGCATTAATTTTGCCCAATTATCCTAATAAAGATAGCCGTTTGGCAAATGGAGTTGGCTTAGATACACCTGCCAGTACAGTGGAGATTATAAAGGCAATGGATGCTGCAGGTTTTAATCTAGGAGATGCCATTCCTCAAAATAGTAAGGAATTAATTAGTCAATTGACTGAGTATATCACTAACGACCCCGATTCTACGCTTCTTAAAGAGGCACAGGTAGGTTTTGATGAAGGGTCGTTTTTTTTACATTACAATCGTCTGTCTGTTGAGCTTCGAGAAAAGATAGAAAACCAGTGGGGGCATCCTTATAATTCACCGAATTACAAAGAGGGTAAGTTTCTGCTTCCGGGAGTGTTGCTGGGCAAAACCTTTGTGAGTATTCAGCCGAGTAGAGGTTATCATATTGATATACAATCAACTTATCACTCACCTGATTTACCACCCACATACGATTATCTGGCTTATTATTTTTGGGTTCAGTTTGAATATAAAGCTGATGCCATTGTACATATTGGCAAGCATGGAAATTTAGAATGGCTTCCGGGAAAAAGTGTTGCGCTAAGTGCAGAATCGTGTTTTCCTGCGGCAATTTTTGGAGCTATTCCACATTTTTATCCTTTCATTATTAACGATCCAGGAGAGGGAACGCAAGCAAAAAGGCGAACCCATGCGGTAATTCTCGATCATTTGGTGCCACCTCTCACCAGAGCAGAAAACTATGGGGATTTGCTCAAGTTAGAATTGCTGATTGATGAGTATTACGAATCGGCATTACTCGATCCTAAAAGATCAAAAATGCTGAAAGCTAAAATACAAGAGTTGGTAGATGGCTCACATCTCAAAGAAGATTTGGGTACTTATACCGATGATATTGATGCCATGCTTGAGGTGATTGATGGCTATTTGTGTGAGTTGAAAGAGGCACAGATCAGAGGAGGTTTGCATATTTTTGGTTTGCTGCCAGAAGAAGAAAAGTTGATCGATTTAATGGTTGCATTGCATCGATTACCTTATGGCAACATGCCGGGAATTACACAGGCATTGACGATGGATTTGCAACTCGATTTTGACCCAGTTAATTGCCAGATGGAAGAAGCTTACCAAATTGAAATAAATGGAGTGGCTTGTCGAAGCAAAGGGAAAGTAGTTGAGCAATTGGAGTTATTGGCAAAGTCAGCAATTCAACAAGCATTTTTTCCATTAGAGAATCAGCATTCTATTGATCTTTCTGAATACAAAAACCTCACTCAACTATTAGAAATGATTCGGAGTTTTACTTTGCCAAAACTGAATCATACTTCTGATGAGATTAGCAATTTGTTGCATGGCTTAAATGGACTGTATGTGCCATCGGGAGGTTCGGGAGCACCTACTCGCGGCAGGCTAGATATTTTGCCAACAGGTAAGAATTTCTATTCGGTAGATGTGCGAACTGTACCGACACCTTCGGCCTATGAGATTGGGCAGAAAAGTGCCAAAATGCTCATTGAGCGCTACATGCAAGAAAATGGAGAATATCCGACTACTATTGGCTTAACTGCTTGGGGCACTTCCAACATGCGAACTGGTGGCGATGATATTGCACAGGCTTTGACTTTAATTGGCGTTCGACCAGTTTGGGAAGGGAAAAATCGCAGAGTAAGAGACTTTGAGGTGATTTCTTTATTAGAATTGCGCAGACCAAGAGTAGATGTAGTGTTAAGAATTTCAGGTTTCTTTCGCGATGCTTTTCCAGATTTAATTTCTCTGTTTAATTCAGCAGTAGAAAAAGTGGCCATGCTGGATGAAGATTTGGAAGATAATCCGATAAAAAAACGATATTTGGAGGAGCAAAAAGCTTGGTTAGAAAAGGGGATTAGTAAGAATTTGGCAAAAGAACGAGCACTTTTCAGGGTATTTGGTTCTAAGCCGGGTGCATATGGAGCTGGTTTGCAAGAGATGATTGAGGGTAGAAACTGGACAACGCAAAACGATTTGGCAAGCATCTATATCAATTGGAGTGGCTATGCATATTATGGAAAGAAAAATGAGGGGAGATCAGCGCACGAAGTGTTTAAGAGAAGGCTCTCTACGGTGGATGTGGTGATGCAAAATCAAGATAATCGCGAACACGACCTGCTAGATTCGGATGACTATTACCAGTTTCATGGAGGATTAACGGCAGCGGTAACTTCACAAAAAGAAGAGTCGCCAACGGTTTATTTCGGAGATAACTCTCGACCAGAAAACCCGAGGGTAAAGTCTTTGAAAGAAGAATTATTAAAGGTTTATCGCTCACGTGTAGTAAATCCGAAGTGGATAAAAGGAATGCAAGATCATGGTTATAAAGGTGCTTTTGAGATGGCTGCTACAATGGATTATATGTTTGCCTACGATGCAACAACAGGTTTGATTGAAGATTTTATGTATGAGGGAATTTCTGAAGCTTATTTGATGGAAGAAAAGAATCAGGAGTTTATTAAAGAGCATAATCCGTGGGCTTTAAAAGATATGAGTGAGAGAATGTTGGAAGCGATTCAGCGAGGCATGTGGAAAAATCCATCTGAAGAAATAATAGAAAAGCTCAAACAACTCTACCTCGACACCGAATCTGATTTAGAAGAGTGATCTTTGAAATTTTTGTGCGAATTACTGTATTGAGTTTAGATATTTAAAGTGTTGGTTGTCAGAAAAGTGGGGAGGCGCTTGGATATTGTGGGTAGTAGCATTTTTTCTGGTGTTACGACACTTCGACTAGACTTTTTTTGCTAACTTTTTTGTGTCAATGACAAAAAAATTAATGGGCTTGCAAGCAAGTCAGGTTGAAGGGTGAAACCCTTGGAATAGTGTGAAGGGATTGCCCTAATAATTAAATGAAGAGAAAAATTTTTGGGTTTGGTTAAAATCAAAATTTAAAATAATGTATCGTCCATTAATGCTTGTAGGAACTGCTTCGGATGTTGGAAAAAGCATCCTTTGTGCTGCATTTTGCCGCATCTTTAAGCAAGATGGTTTGCAACCAGCTCCTTTTAAAGCACAAAACATGTCGCTAAATAGTTATGCCACACCAGATGGTTTAGAGTTGGGTAGAGCGCAGGCTGTTCAGGCAGAAGCTGCTGGGGTTCCTTGTCACACAGATATGAATCCGGTTTTGCTAAAACCAAACAGCCACACCAGTTCGCAAGTGGTATTGAATGGAAAGCCTCATGGCAATCAATCAGCCTACAGCTATTTTAAAAGAGAGGGAAGACAGCATTTATTTCAAGAAGCATTTAAGGCGTTTGAGCGACTCAATCAGAGGTATAGCCCTGTGGTAATGGAAGGAGCTGGGAGTATTTCTGAATTGAATCTCAAGAAAAACGACATTACCAATATGGCGATGGCGACCAAAGCCGGAGCAGCTACTTTGTTGGTAGGCGATATTGATCGGGGAGGAGTTTTCGGTAGTGTTTATGGTTCTATCAGGTTATTGCCAGACCATGAGCGAGATGCCATCAAAGGAATATTGATTAATAAGTTTAGAGGTGATGCTCGACTTTTTGAAGATGGCAAAAAAATACTAGAAGACATTACTGGCAAGCCGGTTTTAGGAGTAATTCCTTATCTGGAAAATATGGGACTCGAAGAAGAAGATTCTGTGGCACTAGAAAGGCAAAAACGTTTCCCGATTTATGGAATGGTGAACATTGTTGTACCTCGTTTGCCAAGACTTTCTAACTACACCGACTTTGCTGTTTTCAATCTGGTTTCAGGAGTAAATTTGTTTTACACAGACAATCCTGATTTTGTAAAAGCGGCAGATATTGTCATTTTACCTGGTTCTAAAAATACCATTGAAGATTTGCTCTGGCTCAAAGAAAAAGGCTTAGCCGATGCTATTCTTCATGTTTATTCAGCAGGGAAAAAGGTGATTGGTATTTGTGGCGGTTATCAGATGTTGGGTAAAAGTATTGAAGACCCTTATCAAGTAGAATCTGATTTGGGTGAGGTGCAAGGTTTGGGTATTCTTCCAGTAAAAACCATTCTTTCCAAAGAAAAAACTACTGTGCAGCAGCGCTTCCAATTTCAAGACAAAGATGCATTGTGCAAAGCCTATGAAATCCACATGGGTGAAACGATGATCATTGATGAAGCGAAGACTTTGAACATATTGAAAGATGGAAAAACAGAAGGTTGCCAGCTAAATAATTGTTGGGGGACTTACCTACATGGTATTTTAGATAATGCAGCTGTTTTACAAGATTTATTGGCTCCATTCGGTATTCACATTCCTGAGTTGGATTACGAAGCTTATAAGGAAAACGAATACAACCGATTGGCAGATCATGTGAGGGAGTTTGTAGATATGGATGCGATTTATAAAATGATTCAGCCATCATAATTTTGATGAACCATGCTTTACGGACACGGAGACGATTTACACGCTTTTGAGAAAGCACAAATCACAGCAAATTTTAGTACCAATGTTTGGCCAGACGGACCTCATCCTTTGCTTTTATCAAAACTTTCAGATTCTATAAAACAACTGGATGCTTACCCAGAACCAGCCGGTAAGCCATTTGTTGAGCAACTATCTGCTTTTTATAATGTATCTGCTGAGCATTTTCTGGCAACCAATGGCACAGCCGATGCGATTTATTTAATTGCCCAAGTTTTCAGGAAAAGAACAGCAACTATCTTTGTTCCTACTTTTGCAGAGTATGAAGATGCAGCTAAACTCCACCAGATTGAATGCAGTTTTTGTAATTGGAATGAGATTGAAAAAATTCCAAAACTCTCAACGGATTTGGCTTTTATCTGCTATCCCAATAATCCAACTGGGCAAATTGTAGCAACCGAAATTCTGGAAGCTTTCATCAAAAAAAATCCTGAGACTTTATTTATCATAGATGAAGCTTATGAAGGCTTTTTAAAACATAGTCAAAGTTTATTAGGTAAAATCGACCAGTTTAAAAACTTACTTTTGCTAAGGTCGCTTACTAAACTTTTCACCTTACCGGGTTTGCGTTTGGGTTATATTTCTGGTCATCCATCCATCATCAAAAAAATAAGTGAATATAAACCTCCTTGGTCAGTAAATTCTCTGGCAGTTCAAGCAGGTGTATTCATCTTTCAAGATTACGAAAAGTATTTGCCTGATGTTAGAGCTTTGCTCGAAGAAACCCAGTGGTTTTTAAATGAGGTAAATCAAATTGATGGCTTAAAAGTTTTGCCTACGGTGACCAATTTCTTTTTGGTGAAATCTTTATTTGCAGAAGCGAAACAACTCAAAGTCTATTTGGCAGAGAAAGGAATGCTGATAAGAGATGCGGCTAATTTTCGAGCTTTGTCTCCAAACTATTTTAGATTGGCGACATTGCAAAGGGAAAAAAATCAACAATTGATAAACGAATTAAAGCTATGGAATCCGAACAGTTGATGGAGGTAATAGCTCCACTTGTGATAGGTTATTTGTTGGATTTACTATTGGCCGATCCTGAAAACTGGCCGCATCCTATTCGCTTATTTGGCAACATGGCTTACAAAACCGAGCAATTATTCAACAATGGCAAAGCTAGATTTTTAAAGGGAAGCATAGGGGCAAGCACATTAATTATCAGTGTTTATTTGTGTTTCTATTTCGCAGATCACTGGCTTTTATCATTCAATATCTGGCTTAAAATAGCTTTCGATTCTTTGTTTGTCTACTGGGGTATCGCTAATAAATCACTCATCAAAGAAGTATCCCATGTTTTTGAAAAGCTCTATGAAGGTTTAGAAAAAGGCAGAAAACAACTTGCTAGAATCGTTGGTCGAGATACCTCAAAACTTAATGATGAGCAAATAAAAATTGCTGCCCTCGAATCACTGTCGGAGAATTTGAGTGATGGTACCATTGCTCCACTTTTTTTCTATGCTTTATTGGGCGTTCCAGGAATTATGGCCTATAAAATGGCAAATACACTGGATTCTATGTGGGGTTACAGGAATGAGCGTTTCGAGCAATTTGGGAAATTTGCTGCCCGATTTGACGATCTCCTCAATTATATTCCGGCAAGATTAACAGCATTTTTCATGGGATTGCTGGCTTTCAACTTGAAAGCTTTTAAATTTACCCTGCGTTATGGGAAATTACATAAAAGTCCGAATGCCGGATATCCCGAAGCAGCACTGGCAGGCATATTAGATTGTAGATTTGGCGGCCCTAATATTTACCATGGGGAGCTTGTAGAGAAGCCTTTTATTGGAGAAAATCAGAAGAATCCTGCAAAAAAAGATCTTGAAAAAGCAATGAGGCTAAATCATCTGGTTACAGCTGGTTTTGTGTTGGGTATTGCTATGTTGTATTGCTTATATTACTTATGATAAAAAGGATTGTAATTACAGGTGGTCCTGGTGCTGGGAAAACCACACTAATAAATATGCTCGAAGAATTAGGTTTTTTAGTGAGTCATGAAGTGAGCAGAAAACTAATAAAACAAGAAGCTAAAAAAAAAGATGGCGTTTTGCCTTGGAAAAACCTCCCATTATTTGCCGAAAAAGCTTGCTTGGCAATGACAAAAGAATGGAGATACTCTGTAGAAGCTACTCCATATGGAAATATAAAACCTTTAAAGCCTTTGTTTGTGTTTTATGATCGTGGTTTGCCAGATATTGAAGCATATTTGCTAAATGCCAAAGAGCTTGTAAGTAATAGCATAGACAGTGCTATTTCTTCTTATCGTTATGAGAAAAAGATTTTCTGGTGCGCTCCATGGGAAGATATTTACGAACAAGATCCTGAGAGGCCGCAAGATTTTAAAATGGCCACAGACTTAGGTGTTACAATAAAGCAAGTGTATGAATATTACGATTATCAAGTAATAGAAGTACCAAAAGATACACCTAGTCAGCGAGTAGATTTTATATTGGGAAATTTAGATTAACTCAATTTAACTGACATAAATCAGGCATTATTTCTTTTGCATTTTTATTTATTATTTCAAAATACCTACTACCTTTGAGTCGTAAATGGTTGTCTGCCATAGGCAGGCATGAAAGGGAATTTGGTGAAAATCCAAAACAGTCCCCGCTGCTGTAATCCTGAAATTAATTTGTATTGAAAAACATTGATACGTGAATCAATCAAAATAATTTCTGTGCTTCAACCCCTACCTTCGCCACTACCCTGTAAAGGGTGGGAAGGCCGTTAGAAGCCGGGAAAGTCAGAAGACCTGCCATTTTCATTAAGAATCTGATTGCTTTCGGGTGAAAAGTATTCATGTGATGCAGTTTTTAGCATTTGGTTTTAGAAAAAAAATTATAGGATTGTTATGTCTGATCAGCATTAATATCCTTTGGCATTCATCATTTTGTCTTTCTATGTCTTTTGTTTATTGTGTCACGAGATAAGTTATAAGTATTTCATAATGAATTGCTTATGCTGTAAAATATTTCATTCAACATTTTTTAAAAGTAAAAAAATGAGACAGGCTAAGTTTAACCTTGCTTTACTATTTATATGTACAGGGTTAATGATTACACCGCTATTTGCACAAACTACTTCAACAGGAAAGATTGTTTCAGGGATTATAGAAGGAAACGAAGGACCGCTTACTGGTGCAACAGTTATAGAAAAAGGCACACATAATGGTACAATTACAGATGTAAAAGGGATGTTCAGGTTAGCTGTTCAACAGGAAAATCCAGTGTTGATTATTCGTTTTCAAGGATTCGAATCTCAAGAAGTAGCAGTAGAAAATCTGAATACTCCTTTAAAAATTAATTTAACTGAAAGCATTTCTGAACTCGATCATGTAATTGTTACCGCAACACGTTCTCCAAAAGATATCGAAAATGTTCCTCAAAAAGTAAAGGTAATCAGCAGCAAAGATATTGATATGACTGTTGCTAGCGATATGAGCGACCTAGTAAAGAAAACTGCTGGGGTTGATATCATCCAATATCCGGGGATGCTAGCTGGCGTAGGTATAAGGGGTTTTCGCCCAGAGTATTCAGGTATTAACCAGAAAACACTCGTATTGGTAGATGGTCGTCCTGCTGGGTCGTCTAATTTAGCCACCCTCACTATGGATAATATCGAAAGAGTAGAGGTATTGAAAGGGCCGGCTTCTGCTTTGTATGGCGCACAGGCAATGGGTGGTGTCATCAACATCATTACAAAAAAATCTAAAGGAGCTTTAAAAGGGAGAGTATTTGCAGGAATCGGAAGTTTTGGTATTACACAAGGTGGTTTTTCTGTGGGAGGAGACATTGCCGAAAACCTCGATTTTGATGTGAGTTTCAACAATTATAATCAGAGTAAAGATTATAAAATAGGAAAAGGAAATCTGTTTAGAGATGCTTTTGGTTGGGATGAAGCTACTCGAATTTTATGGACGGAGCAAGGCAAAGAAGAAGTAGCTATAGCAGATACCATTGGCGATGGAGATACCAGACCAAATACAACTTATAGTAAATACAATGCTTCAGTTAGGCTTGGCTATAATATAAATGACAACTGGCGAATAGATATTAAAGGAGATAGGTTTCTGGCAAATGATGTGAACACACCGGGAGATATTACAGATGGAAGTCTCTCACCCGGACTAAAAGATTTAAATAGATACGGTGGTGATGTGATTTTAAAAGGTGCTTTTTCTGAAAGTAATCATCTAACGGCTAAATTCTTTGCTGCAAAAGAAGAAACTCAGAACTACAGAGTCAGTGTAAATGACTCAACTACCATTAGAACACAGTATGTGAGAAGCAACAATCAACTCAATTGGATTGGTGGTCAGGTGATGGATAGACAGCGTTTGGGGGATCATTTTCTTACTGTAGGGCTTGATGTAAATAGCATAGAGCAAGAGAATTTTTCTTATAGTAGTACTGGTGAGCAAAGTTCAGTTTCTGTCAGTTCTCCAAACTTTACGCAAACAACTACAGGTCTTTATGCACAGGGAGAATTAAACTTTCTGGATAATAAATTAAACCTAACAGCCGGTATTCGCTACGAAAATATTAGTTACGATATTACAGGAACAAATTTATTTCCATCTCGCTCGCAAAACAATAATGTAATAACTCCAAGTATTGGTGTGAACTTCAACTTTGCCGAAAATCTTTATTTACATTCTACATTCGGAACGGCTTATACAACAGTAGATGTGTTTTCAATTGCAGGTTATAGCGAAACAGAAGTAAGCACTGATACAGTAGATGTTTTTAGAGGAAACCCAGACCTCGAAAACCAAAGCAGCCAGACTTTTGATATTGGGCTTCGTTATAGCAAACCAGACAATGGATTCTCTGCTGATCTTACCTTTTTCTACACCAGTTTCGACAACAATGTGGTTTCAACTGTTAGTCAATACCCAGACCAATTGGCAGAAAGTGGTGATGTTATTCGTAACTTAAATAGCTATGCCAATGCAGAAAGCACCACACTTTCTGGACTTGAGTTAGATGTAAATTATCGCATCAATAAAAATTTAGGTGTATTTGTAAATGGGGTGTACATATTAAAAGCTGAGGAGATAAGAGAAATTTACAGACAGCCCGATCCGCTAACATTAGACATGCACAATGTGGCTAATCTCTCATTAAACTATGGAGTTGATTATAGCAAAAAATGGTTTTCTACCAGGTTATCTGGCAGATATGTAGGTTGCCGATTCGATACAGATTGGGGTTACTATTTAAGTTCAGACAATGGCTATGGAACTGGCAATTATGCTGATGTAAAATATGCTTCATTTATGGTGATAGACTGGGTGGCTAACTTCAAATTAAAAAACAATCAGCTTAGTCTGATGATCAATAACTTAACCGATGAAAATTACTACGAAAAAAGAGGATATAACCTGATGGGCAGAAATGTGCAATTGCGCTATACGCTGTACTTCGGGCAATAAAATTTAATCTAGAATTTTTTTATGGGAAAAGACTTAAGTAAAGTAGAAACAACTTTCTATTTCTGCGATGGAGGATCATGCCGCAAAGCCGGCAGTGATCTTCCTTTGCGTTCAGCCCGTGCCTATTTGCGAAATGAGCAGTTGTGGGAAAATACCCATACTGTTCGCACCAGATGTAATGGCCGCTGCGAAGACGCTCCAACTTGCATTGTGCAACCCGGAAATTACTGGTACAAACACCTCGACACAGTAAATGTAGTAGACATTATTCAATCTCACATTGATGAAGAAAAACCTGTATCAGCGCATTTAATTTTTCAAGATGGTTGGCAGCAAATGCAGTCAGAAAAAGAACGGCCACCAGCAAAAGATAAATTTTTTGTTGAAAAAGAAGATACTGAACTGGGTAAAGTATTTATGGCAAGAGGTCTTACTTCAGATCAATACACTTATCCTTTACTTGTTTTTCTAATGTCTCATAAAGAACACGTAAGTATTACAAAGCCTTGTGGTACAACCCTTTCATTTAGTAACTTACAGCATTTTGAATATGTAGATACCTACAAAGCTAAGTTGCAATGGGCAGAAACCAGTTTTGAAATCACACTCGGTTTGGTGCCCAAAACAGAACCTTTAGACTTGCAACAGTCTAAAGTGAGTGTAACAGATTTTTTCTATTCTGAGGAAAAACGCGGTGTTCGCTTTAAAAATAAATTGGGGAAACATTTAGCCACATTGATGTTTGAGCCTGAAAATACGGCTATTTGGGACTATTGCTTAAAAGTGCAGTTGAACATGTTAAGTGGGGAGCGAATTGCTTAACAATAAAAGATTACGATTTTACAAGCTATTTAAAACATACATAACCTGATAAGTAATTATAAAATGAAGATTTACACTAAAAAAGGAGATGCTGGCAAAACTGGTACATTTGGCGGTAAAAGAGAAGATAAAGATTCTGCCAGAATAGAATGCAATGGCACTTTAGATGAAGCAAACTCAACTATTGGTTTGTTAAGAGCTAAGCTAGGAGAGGGGCATCTTTGGCAAAATAATCTACAAAAAATTCAAAAAGATTTGATGGATATGATGTCTCATTTGGCGAGACCATCTGTATCGAACAAAGTGAACTCGAACCCTAAACCAGAAGATGGTGCCGATTTTTGTGAAGCTTGGATAGATGAATTGGAATCTGTAATTACTTCTCCTTCGGAGTATTTTCTTTTACCAGGAGGGAATGAGGTTTCAGCTTTGTGCCATGTTGCCAGAACACAAATTAGAAGGGCAGAACGTCGATTAGTAACCTTGGCTAAAGAAGACCCAGAGTGTGTAGAACCTTATATTTCTGCATATGTAAACAGGCTTTCAGATTTATTTTTCACACTTGCTCGCGCAGAAATGGATAAAGAAGGAGTGGCTGAAGAGAAATGGCAATTGTTTTTATACAAGCGTAAAAAGAAATAAAAATACTACCTAGTGTTAAATGCCTGCCTGTTGTACTCTAAGTTAACAGTGCAGGCTTATTTTGTTATTTCAGTTTCCAAGGAATACCCGAAACCATAAAAAATACTTCATCAGCTTTTTTAGCAATATACTGGTTTGTAAAACCCTGCAAATTGGTAAATTTTCTGCCAATGGCTGTATCTGCGTGCAGTCCCATACCTAGTTCATTGGTAACAATTAACCATGTTTTGTTAGCGTCTAGTTTTTCGACTTCTGCTTTGGCAATTTTCAGAGATTTTTCAATATCACTGTCTGCTTGCATAAAGATATTTGAAAGCCAAAGTGTTACACAGTCAACCAATATAACTTCTCTGTCTGTTTCTACACTGCTAATTTTTACAGGTATTTCAGCAGTTTCCCATTCTTCGCCACGTTGCTGTTTGTGCCTTTCGACTCTGGCTGCAAAGTCTGGATCTTTTTCAACATGTGAAGTTGCCAGGTACAATGGATTTTTTGTTAGTTCTAATGCTTTCTCCTGCGCAAATGAGGATTTCCCTGAGCGGGTTCCTCCTGTAATCAACACGATCATTATTGAATGTTTTAAATGTTTATTGTAAAATACTTTTCTAAAAATGTATTGCTATGAAATGAATTTATTCATCCATTTTTCAAATTCTTTCTGATATTTCTCCCTCGCTTTTTGTACTATTTCATCTGGGTTATTTGTTGCTGAGATTTGGTAATTCTCTAATAACCAATTTTGATATTCTTTTATGAATTTACTGGATTCATGGTCTTCAGATTTGAAATAAGAAACATTATCATGATCAACATACACTTCAGTATCATAAGTCAAAATCTTTAATAAGTCATCAATACTTTTAGAGATAACGTGGTATCCTCCTTCACTGCCAAAAGCTACAACCGGTGTGTTTTCTAAGCTATTCTCTTTGTTCTTTAACCAAAAGGCATAGATTGAGCCTGTACCATCTGCTAGTGCGAATGGAATAAGTGAGGTTAAAAATTCTTCTTCTCCAGAATAAGTTTTTAGCATATAGTTTTCTGCATCTACCTCAAATTCAAAACCCTGAGAAAACCAGTCATCAATTGCTATTGTATTTGTGAAATTTAGTAAGCCTATTAAGATTTCAGGTATGGATTTATTCCTAAATGCTTTTTTAAATTCACTAATTTCCATTGCTCAAATGTAATAAAAACTACCTGCCTTTTGTGTAACAGGTAGTATTGGTCAATTTTCTATTTATAGAATTAATACAAAGCGTGGTCTATGTTTATTTTGCCACCGTTCCATACTTTTTTCTGTGTCCAGTCTGCGTTTGGTTTGCTCCAGAATGGGTCAGATTCTGGTAAGCCTAATATTAAAAATGCTTGAGAGCAGAGGTACAAACTTCCGGTAGAAATATAGTATTCGCCTAACTCTGGTTGGTGTCCGTACAAGCCAATTTGCAACCAGCCATTTTCATCGAAAGTGCCGGGAGCTTCAATCTGTCTCTTTATCACTGTATACAAAGCGCATCTTACTTGCTCTGGCGAAACTTCTTCTGGCAATGCTTTAAGCAAAGCAATTTGTGCTAAAGATTGGAAAGCGCCAAAACGGTAACATAGAGACCTGCCAATTGGTGGATACGTGCCTTCTGGTGAGATTAATCTCTCCTGAATTTGAGCATATCTGGCTTCGCGTTTCAGAAAAGTATTGTATAGTTTTTCATCATCTAAAACCACTTCTGTAATATCTAGCAACATAGGCTGAATCACAAAACTGTTGTAATAATCCCAGTGAAAGTCCGGTCCATCGCCATATAATCCATCACCTTTATACCAGTTCTGGTGCTCTTTTACAGCGTAGTCTATGCGCATCATATCTGCCTTGCCTTCAAACTTATAAATGGCAGCTTCTACCATTGCACTAAATAATAGCCAGTTGCTGTAATAAGGTTTAATATCTCTTGAAGATTTAAATGCATTGAGTACATTTTCTTTGGTTTGCTCATCTAAATTTCCCCAGAGTTGAGTTGGCGCTCTCAATAATGCGTGTGCTAAAAAGGCGGCATCAACTACAGGTTGTTTGCCTATATTAAAATTCATGAAATCTGGAGAAGCCGGATCAGTCGCATTTTTGATGCACTTTACCGAAAGATCAATATATTTTTTTCTCAGTTTGCCTTCTGCTGTGTTATCTGGGCCAAGCTCTAACCAAGGTGCCATACCGCCGATTAATCTACCAAAAGCTTCTAGATAAGTTACTTTTTTTCTCTCTTCTTCTTGCCCTTCAACTGCCTCAACAGGCATTTTCTCTCTTAACTGATTTTTGCTTAATGCATCTAAAAGTGGATCGGCAATCAATAGCATTTTTTCGATCAAATATTTTCTTTGCTCATCACCATCGGGTAGCGGTTCATTTTGCTTTGCATAAACCGAAGCTTTAGCTAAAAAAAAGCTTATGAGTAATAGGAATGCTAGGCTTTTATGAAATTTTGCATTGTTGGAAGGTAATTCATTTTCAGGCTGAAACATCATCATTTGCAGTTTATTTATGTTCTTGATAGTTACAGTTTAAAGCTAAAAGTAAATTGATTAAAATGAAACTAATTGGACTTTCTGTAGAAGAATTTGAACCAAATTGATTTTTGTTCGTACTAACTGGTAATTTTTTTATGATAAATTTTAGGTATGTAATGCCTGCTGAAATTCATCAAGGTCACACAAATTTTTTGTCATTTTTTCCTCTAATCAATTATGAAAAATCTATTATTTATCTTCCTAAGCCTATTAGTACACAGCGGTTTTGCAAACACCCCATTTACTTGTGTATTACAAGGCAAGGTGGTGGACAGAGATAGTAAAGAACTGATTCTAGTTAAATTAACTGAAGACGAAAGGGTTTCTATGCAAACCATACAAATTAATGAAGACCATACTTTTTCCTATACACTTAAAGGTGATCAGATTGAAAGATATAATCTTACATTTAAAGAAGAATGGCTGGGAGGTAATTGGCATTATATCCCTTTTTTTCCAGATGCAGATACTGTAAAGTTTGAACTTTATCCTGAAGAAAGATATGATGAAAACATCATTATAGGTGGTGAAATAAATGAAGAGGCTCAAACTTATAAGAAAAAGCTTATGTCGATTTATGACCCAACCTTTAATAGAATTAGTAATCAAATGGATTCATTATATGAGATTGATCAGCAAAACTCAGAGTTTGCTAAGCAATTAAAGAGTGAAAGCGATTCAGTAAGGATTAGTTATGTTTATTGGTCTCTTGATTATATACAGAATAACCCTAGTTTATTTTCTTATAGTGAGTTTATAGAGTCGTTGAACTACAAGAGATACAGAAACATTAAAGCAGAAGAAGTTTTAGAAGCTTATGATATTTTAAAAGAGAAATTTCCAGATCACCTATACACTTCTGTAGCTCAAAATATAATTGGTGGTTTAGTTCAAGTAAAAGTAGGAGGGAGTTTTGTAGACTTTGAAGCCCCAGATGCCGAAGGTAATTTGGTGAAGATTTCAGAAATAATTAAAAACAATAAGTTTACTCTTATTGACTTGTGGGCACCATGGTGTGGCCCTTGTATTAAAAAAGCAAAGGCTATAAAACCGAATTATCAAGAATTGAATAAAGCAGGTTTAACGGTGATAGGCGTAGTGGGAGGCATAAGTGAAAAAAGTGAGTATACGGAGGCAGTAAATAAATATGAGTACCCTTGGCAAAACTTAGTTGAGCTAAATGAAGAGAATAAAGTGTGGGAGAAATATAACATCAAGTTTGCTGGTGGTTCTCAGTTTTTGGTAAATCAAAAAGGAGAAATACTGGCTATTAATCCTGATCTAGCAGAGCTTCAAAATATCATAGAAAGTTTATAAACAAAAAAGGAGACTTGAAATTGATTCAGGTCTCCTTTAAATAAGACAAAAGCCTCTGTTAATTTACTTATACTGTCATTTGTTCTTGGTGAACACCCTCAGCAAACTCTTCTAGCATTTTGTTATTAAATGCCGGAATGTCGTCTGGTGTTCTACTGGTAACTAAACCTGCATCAACAACAACTTCGCTGTCGATCCATTTTGCACCAGCATTTTCAATGTCAGTTTTAAGTGATGGGTATGAAGTGAGCTCTCTACCTTTTAGCGCACCAGTTTCAATTAATAATTGTGGTGCATGGCAAATAGCAGCAATTGGCTTACCCGCAGCAAAGAAATCTTTTACGAATTTTACTGCATCGCTGTTAGTTCTTAGTTGATCTGGATTCATTACGCCGCCTGGTAATAACAGGCTGTCGTAATCAGATGCTCTTGCTTCACTAACATTTCTGTCTACCACGCACTCATTGCCCCAGTTGTCTTTGTTCCATGCTCTCACCGTATCTAATTGTGGAGAGATTACATGAACTATGGCACCAGCATCTTTCAATACTGCTACAGGTTTAGTAAATTCAACTTCTTCAAACCCATCTGTTACTAATACTGCGACTTTTTTTCCTTGCAAATTATTCATGTTAGTTAGTGTTTTGGTTAATAATTTATTTGCTTAGAATAGTACAAGAACAGTTCCTAGCGTATAGAAAGCCTGTATGGCCATTTTTTCTTTTAAAGTGTTCAAATATTTTCACAGTGGTGTAGAAAAAATTGCAAGGTGAAGTGTGCAGCAATTGTAAAAATCTGTGCGTAAGGGATTCAAATAGAAGATAAATTTTAATAACATGATTAACTATAAACATCTAGCACTACTGCTGATACTTGCTGTTTTTAATTTAGGTTGCCAAGACGAAGAAACCGAAAGTATAGAAAAAGGTGAATCGGGTTACATAATATTCGGACATTTTTACGGAGAATGTATGGGTGAATCTTGCGTAGAGATTTTTAAACTGGAAGCAGACCGACTGCTAGAAGATACCAAAGATAAATATCCATTACAGTCGAGCTATTATGAGGGAGAATACCGCACGCTCTCCAATGCAAAATTTGATAAAGTAAGAGATATGTTTTTTAGTTTTCCGGATGAGTTGTTTGATTACCCTCAAACAATTATTGGAGAACCCGATGCCGGAGACTGGGGCGGTTTGTACATAGAATACAATTTTGAAGGAATTAGAAAATATTGGTTGCTAGACCAAATGAAAGATAATGTACCAACAGAGTTACATGCCTTTATCGATAAGGTAAATCTGTCTATTGATTTAATTAATGATTAATAATTGCTTCTGTTTGGCTATTTGCCTCAATAAAGGCAATACTTTTATTAAAAAACTTTTCGGGGTCTGAAAACCATGGGTCGTGGCAGGCTCCGTTTATGGTAAAAAGCTCTGCATTTGGGAATATATCTGCATAACGATGGCCCCAATCTATATTGCCACAAACTTTGCGGGTGCCATCAAATATTAAAATAGGCAAAGTTATATTTTTGAGGCTACTAAAATAAGGCGCTGTTACCATACTCTTTAAAGTTATTATTGATGGTTGACCTCGAAGCCATTGAACTTCTTTGTTAATATCTAGTGTATCTTGTACAATATTATTAAGGCTATCTTCATAAGAAACAATCTTTTGTTCTTCTAATAACATGGGCACTAGATCTGGCTTGTTTTTTCTGAAATATTCAATACTCTTAGTATAAGAGGCTCTGTATTTATTTTTTGACATATCAGTTCCTTTCCAGATTACTGTTCCAGATAAAATAACACCTTTTATGTTTTCTGGATGTGAGTAAGCATATAAAATGGCAAGTAAACTTCCCCAAGAAGATCCCGCTAAAAACACTTGTTGTTTATTTGAAAGTTGCTTAATAAGTCTGTCTAAATCTTTTACATGCTTTTGCCACTCGTAAATGTCTGCGCTTTCACTTTTGCCACAACCCCGCTGATCGTAATAAATGACTGTAGCAACATTTTGCAAGGCATCAAACTCTGGGCGAAGGTATTCGTGTTGCACAGCAGGCCCACCATGTAAGACAATTACAGTTTCACTTTTACCTCCAATTTTCCAATAAGCTAATGAAGGTTTTCCTTTAATAAATCCATCTTGAGCATAACTTGTAAAACCATTAAGTAGATAGCAAAACTTGATAAAATAGCTTTCATGGATGTTTGTAGATGAGGATTGAAAAAAATAAGGCTATCTAATTATACTAAAAAAATGGCATTTTTGAAATAGATTAAACAAGAGAAATACATTAAAGCGAATTGAAACTATATTTAATGCCAATAATAAAATTGATGATGAAGATTTATTTGTTATCACAAAATGGATAGTAGAAACAACATATGCGCGAATTACTACTCTTATTATTTATAGTGCTTGTGAGTGTAAAAGCATTTTGCCAGACTGATTCTGTATTAATAAATACAAAGCCTGTAGAGTAATTTCCCTTACCTTTAAGTATCAGTTGTGTTATTAGTTTCTTATGATAAATGTGATTAAGGCATTATTACTCATTTTCATTTCATTTTTCTTTTTGCTAGATGGGTTTATTTTATTGACTTGGGGGAAATTTATTTTAAATGTATTTAATGATGGAGGAGAAATGGCAGACTCTATTTTTTTATTTTTCTTAATTGCAGCTACTATTTATTATGGGATAATTACTTCGTTAACATGGAAATTGTTCCGTAAAAATACCTTCAACGGCTCCAAGATATGGTTACAACTTACTTTAATTTTTATATCTGGTATTTGTAGTTCAGTCTTTATTCTTCTTTCTATTTATTAAAGGGTAAATTAAAACCCTTAACCATAAGCCCCTGCTTATTTTTATAGGACCTTCATCTAGCTGAAAAATCAAAACTGTAATCTATACCTATTTGAAATCTTAAACCTGACCAATTTGTATACACACCAGTTTGTAGCCTATAGAATTCTAGATCACTCTTTAAGTTAAAATTATAACCTGTACTCAGGTTAATGTTCACACTTTCAAATAAATTATATGATGCTTTAGCCATCGGTTCTATAAATAGACCTGTATTATCTAAACTTATACCACTATTTACAATCTCTTCATCATAAATTATTAAAATTTCATCTAGATAAAAATCAGTTAAAATCAATCCTGCATTTAGTTGGTATCCAACATCAAACTTGTTGAATGAGAAAATATATCTTTGATATTTAGCACCAATTTGAAAGGCATTTAATAATAAATCTGCTTTATATTCACCTGAATAATCTGCTAAATGATTGCGGCCCCGCAATGCCGTTTCCATAAGGAAGTGCTATACTTTTCAAGTAGTTATACATAAAAAAAGTGTTGAAATTGGGAATAAGTTACGACACTATATTTTCCAACTAAAACACTTTTATAATGGAAGCAAATTTACAGATAATAGCTGAATTAAAAAACTTCATTACCCAAGCCTACAGTTGCAGAGAAAAGTATTGCAGTCGGGTCACTGACTTCAGCCGTCATCGTAGCCTTACATTTACCAATGTGATATTCTTTATTTTAAACTTGAGTAAAAAGAGCCTCCAAGTAGAATTACAATCTGTATTTCCTCATTTAATAGCTCAGGGCATTGCACCCACAAAAGGGGCATTTAGTGGGACTGCCCCAGTAAGGCCAGGTATAAACTAAGATCTATATTTTTTCAGGACTGGAATGCCTGCTTACTGCATCATTACAAGCGGATTTACCCAAGAAAAACATGGGCCGGGTTTGTCGTTTATGGTATCGATGGTACGACAATTAACCTACCCAATACCGCTAAAATATCAAAAACATTTGGTAATTCCTCTAACCAAGCTGCCAGTTACCCAATGGCAAGGGTACTCTGTGCTTATGATGTATCCAATGGTATTTGTGAGCAAAGTAAAATTGCTCCTATTACTAGTGATGAGCTCGGAATGGCCATTGATTTTGTAGATGACCTACCCCCAAATAGCCTGAGTATTTATGATCGTGGATTTACCAGTTTTGTTCTGCTGTATCTTTTAAAAGGTAAAAACTATGTGATGCGCAGTAAAATTACATTTAATAAAAGCATTAAAGACTTTGTGAAAAGTAAGCGGAACACTGCTATGGTTACTTTAAAGGCAACCCATAGTGCTATTGAACGCTTAGAAAACCCACCCTATAGTATAGATAAAAATGCATCGGTAACAGTGCGCTTAGTTAAAGTAATACTTGATAATGGAGAAGTAGAAGTGCTTATGACCTCTTTATTGGATACCCAACAATACCCCGATGCTATTTTTAAAGACCTTTATTTTCTTAGGTGGGGAGTAGAGGTTTTTTTTGACTACTTTAAGAATATTTTGCAAGTAGAACTCTTTTCTGGGCATTTACCGGAAGCAATTTATCAGGAGTTTTATACCATGGTTTTCTTAGCTAATTTACATAGCTTACTATTGAAAGATTGTACCCAGCAACTGGCCTTGGACAATAAGGAAAGAAAATATGAGCATAAAATAAACAATAATGTCAGTGTTGGTAATTTAAAAAATAATGTCATCAAAATCTTTATCCATGAAGAGCCTAAGGTTATCCTTGAACATTTAATCACACTTTTTTTAAAGTCTACCGAAGCTATTAGGCCAAATATAAAAGGACTCAACCGAAAAGGTGTAGAGGAAAATACAGGACTTTTACTAATTACAGGAGGGCTGTCTAATAGTTTATTGTAACTCTTTTGCTTATGGAAACGGCATTGACCGCGCGCCCCTTATCGACCACCGCTGGCCTGATAACTTCATTCTTTACTGGATGACGTTTGGATATGCTACATTAGTTGGTACATAAATTAACAGGCCATAATTATTAACTTTAACTATTATGGGCAAAAAGAAACAGTACGAAAAAGAACCGTCGTGGAACGATTCAAGGAAATGATAGTTGGCTTATTAGAGGCAGGTCATACAGCACGAAAAGTATCAGAGGATTATGGTCTTTATGAAGGTATGATCCGAAGATGGAAAAGAGAAAGTAGGGAAAGAAGTGGTGTATTTTCTGATAAGCGCAAACTCTCATTGACACCTGAAGAAAAAGAGATTAGAGAGTTAAGAAAGCAATTGAGAGAAGTAGAATTAGAACGTGATATTTTAAAAAAGGCGGTGAGTATCTTCTCCAAGGGAGACGGGAAAAGTACGAGTTCATGGCAGAGAACTGTGGGGTTTTTCCCGTTGAGATGATGTGTAAGTGTTTGAAGGTAAGCAAGAATTCCTACTATTCTTGGAGACGTAGAGAACTCGCCAAAAGAAATATAGAGACCAAAAAAGATATCCTCAAAAAGCATATAAAAGAGATTTATGATGACAGTAAGGGCACTTATGGAAGTCCTCGAATAACAGCTCAACTCATCAAAAAAAATATAAAGATATCAAGGTCCTATGTGGCCAGATTAATGAAGTCAATGGGGCTCAAAAGCATTCTGGCAAAGAAATTTATAGTCACTACTGATTCTAAACATGAACATCGCGTAGCTGATAATATCCTAGAACGAGACTTTAAGGTAGAGAATATCGGGATGGTCTGGGTATCTGACATTACGTATGTCAGAGTTGGAAACAACTGGAATTACTTGACTACGATCATTGATTTGGCAGACAGAAAAGTAGTAGGCTGGTCACTTTCAAATGATATGACAGCCGAGAATACAGTATTACGGGCCTGGTCATTGGCGAGACAAAGACGTGATATCAAGGATGGTTTTGTCTTTCATTCTGACAGGGGAGTCCAATATGCATGTAATCAGACAAAGAATATTTTTTCTTTTCATCGGAAAATAACCCAGAGCATGAGTCGAAAAGGTAATTGTTGGGATAATGCCGTGGCAGAAAGTTTTCACTCCGTGCGGTTCAAGACCATCAAATATGAAAGTCTAAATAGACAAAAATTTGATACCTCTGAACAGCTTTACCAACATATCCATGAATATATTGAAGAGTGGTATAATGTGAAACGGATACACTCAAGTTTAGGATACATGACTCCACTGGAAAAGGAAATTCAACTGAAATTCAATTTAAAAAAAGCGGCCTAAGTAAATGTGTACCAAATTAAGTTGCAATTCCAGTTCCTATGGGCCGACTCAATGGCACCACTGCCTATCAATACTCCATTTTTTCGCAATGTCCCATAATACATCCTGTGTAGGTTCTTCAAGTAATATTCCTTGAGCCTTGTCAACATAGGGAGACTTTCTGGGACAACTCTTTCAGCTAGCCAATCCATATGACGAGTGAGTGCCTCTACCCGGTTGGAAACTCGGTCAGTGAGCAGATAATTTTCAACACCACCTATCCAATTATCATATTCTACTTTCTCCTTGAAGGCCACCTTGGCAAAGTCATGGGCATATTCCATAGCGTGGCTTGCAGCCGCAAAATAGTCAAGGACCTGCACGGCACCAGGATATTTCTCTGTCACCCACCTCCAAATCCACGGTGCCCCATCTGCGATGAAAATCGGGGGCTCCACTTTGGGTATGATACGTTGTAACCTTGGTAAAAAGACGTCTGCTGATCCTAAGTAGGCCACATAGTCCGAGTGACCTATTTTCGGTGGAGTATCCTTTAAGGCTTCCTCGATAGGTACCTGGAATACACTACCTAGTTTGGTCGCGTGGCGATCCACTTCTTTCCACTTCTCCTCTCTGGTGAACAACATTGAACCGTCCATCTCTATATAGGTGTAGTTGGGCTTTAAGGCTATTTCGAATGTCACATCTTTTTTTTCATTCTCTGCTTGTACCGCCTGTTCGTCTTCTAATATCTGACCTATCTTCTCACTGACCCTTTCCACTTGCTTGCTTGGCACTTACCTTGATCCCTAAAAGCTTTTCCAGAGTTTCACTGGCTTCTGCGAATACATGGTCTTTCCCCAAGAAAACCATCAGTTCCTGAAGGTAACCACTTATCCTGAACCCATTTGGGCAGTTGGCCAGTGGGTCTTTTTTGTCCATGACCATCGTACCGATACTGGTCTTTACTTTTTTTTCTTGTTCTTCTTGTAGTCGCCATCGCCAAGATCGTCCTGAAGTACCTCTCTGCCCAGTTTGAGCCATAGTTCTACAAACGATTTTTCATAATTATAAAAGTCGGTCTGACCTTTCTGTGAAGCTTTCCAGGCTTTAAGTTCATTGGCTATTTTCAGGGTGATGGCATCTTCTTTCATTTAAAGGGATTTTTTTTGGTTTGTACTATTACAAGATAGTAATTATCATTGATAATCCAACGACACCAATTTGGTTTAGGAAGTTTGTCGTGCACCCATATAAATTCGATGTTTATATTTTCAATCCGTGGAGTGGTGAGTTTATAGAAAAGAAAAAAATGAAATCTATCAGAGAATGGGAACGCAGAAGCGGTTCAGCCACTGGTTTAATCCTAGATGAAAATTAGTGTATCACACGCTAAAATCTAGTAGTTGAGTGATGTGTTTCTAATATTAAAAATAACTGGGTTTTGATGATATTCTTCATGATGAAAGAATTGAATAAGTTTGATGTATATTTTAATAATTTCAAGTCGTACTTTATTGAGATTGAGTTTGAAACTCAAGATTCTGTCAAGGGAGGGCTAGAAAAAGATATATCTATTGCTGAAGAAAGCATCTCAGGAGTTTTACCTGCTGCTTATAAGTCCTGGCTTCGGGTTTTTGGATTAGATATGTCTAAGAAACTTTTTGATGGAAATTATATTACTATAAGTGCCCTTTTAGAAGCATCGAAACAAGCTTGCAAGGATAAATATGATATTATAAACTATCAAGATGCACTTTTTATTAAATATGAAGATACAACAGACTGCTATACTATATTAAGTTCTGGCTTTTACTTAGATGACCCAAAAGTATCTATATTTATTGCAGGTGATGATTTATTTCAAGAAGGTAATTATTTTACTAGCTGGATACGTGAATCTATTATCAAAATGATGAAAATATTAAATCATCTGAAACTCATGTCATTTAATAAGGAATGGCTAACTCTAGATTCTTTCTATGCTAGAGTTAATGATGCAGAGAATATTAATTACAATAAGCAAAGAGAAGCTTTTACAAGCATCATAGAAAATAGAGATCACCAAAGAGGTATCATTACCATGCCAGATGATTTTCAGCAAGAATGGATATCTTATATTAAAGATAATGGAATGAATGATTATATAAATTGGAATTACAAACAGGAATGATTAATAAACTTGTTGAATACCGATTAGTTAATATTATTGCTATGAAATTATTCTTGATATTCATGTTATGTTCCTGTAGTAATCAAATAGTTCAGGAAGAGATTGATGGTAAATGGTCTTTATGTAAAATTGAATATAATGTTGGAATAGAACTTTATAATGTTTGTCCTGAAATCGAATTTGCTAAAGATGGTCAAGGTAAAATCCTAATATCATCAAAGTTAGAAGTTAGTTTTACTTATAAATTGTTGCCAGATATTAAAAAAATTAGATTTTCACTTGATGCTGGGCGGCAATACTTTTATGAAAACGAATATAATTATAAAATAAACATAGAGAATAATTTAGAAATACTTGAAATAAGTTCTAGAAGCGGAAAGAAAACATATATTTTATCAAGAGTAAAATAATTTATAGTTGTAATCTATAATAAAAAGTTAAGCATATTCACTTACAATCTTTTTCCACATTTTCGATTCTAATTCAGCATTCTACAAAATCTGCTTAAATGATATTATGTTAACTAATAAAAGCAGTCATCTAGCAAGAATACCTACTAAATCAAGTATTTCTCTAATCCTCCTAATCTCTCGATTAAACAACCTATACCTCATATTTTTTTAGCTTACTTGACTAAAGTAAATGCTTTATCATAAAAATTAATTATTATTAAAATTCGGGATAATTATGATTAACTATTTACTAAGATTTACAATCTTAGTATATTTAACATGGAGATAATTTTTAAAGTTGAATTAATGCTACATCATCACAAACACAAACTTTTAGTTTTACTTTTATTCCTAATTGGCTTATCAGCTAAGGCGCAAGATACCCAAACCCTCACAACTAGTAATAATTTGCAAGAATCTTTTGATTATTTAACTAAGATGTATAATGATTCTATGCAAACTAGTCCTGCCATTTATAAAGGCAATGAATATAAATTCTATTCATCGAAAATGATTAATCACCCATTTTTCTACAGCGAAGACTCTGGCATTGGAGATATTTCGTTTGATGGTATTTTATATAAGGATGTGCAGTTTTACTATGATACGCATTTGCAACAAATAGTAGTAGAACATGACAAAATTTCTTATCCATTTATAATAGAAAATAACTTAATAGACTATTTCATCATTTTTGAACATAAATATGTGCCTTTAGAAGAAGACAGCAACGGTCTAATAAATGCTGGTTTTTACGATTTGCTTGTAGATGGAGATGTGAAACTGTATGCTAAAAGACATAAAAGTATACAGAAAGAAATTGATGACGACCAATTAAAATATTGGTTTGACGATGAAGATAAATATTATGTGCTTAAAGATGATGTTTTCCACAAAGTAAAGAGTAAAGGTTCTGTACTCAAAGTATTAAAAGACAAGAAAAAAATATTGAAAAGTAACATCAAAGAGAGAGGAATTAAGTTTGGCAAAACCGCAGAAAGCGGATTGTTATTAACAGTAGAATATTATAATCAGATATAAAGGTTTATACCTTTAAAATACTAACGATCAATTATTTAGATTACCCTTTTAACTAGCAATTAAAATGAAACTAAACTTTAAGCATACCGCATTTATGGCGGTAATTGTTTTTGGGTGCCTAGAAGAATACACACCCGATTTAAACAATAATGATGAGCGTATTTTAGTAGTAGAAGGCAGAATTGGCAATAATGTAACAAGTATACAACTTAGCAGAACCACCGAAGTCGGATACGATAGTTTAGCCTCTGAAAGTAAGGCAAGAGTAAACCTTGAAGACGAAAATGAAAATATAGTTGCGGTATTGACTGAAGTAGATAATGGCGTTTATCAAGATAGCCTACCTCTTGAATTTGATAGAAAATATCGAGTGAGAATAACTACTAGCAATGAGCAAGAATATCTCTCTGAAGCAATGGAAATTCTCGATACCCCTCCAATCGATAGTATATTTTGGGAGAATACAATTAATGGCATTACTATTTATGTTTCTACGCATAATGATGTAGATAACTCGCGATATTACCAATGGGAGTTTGATGAAACCTATGTTTATCGTGTTATGTATTACTCAAATTATTATTTTCAAGCTAGTGATACAACGGTTCACCGTAGAAACCCTGAAGATCAGGTTTATTATTGCTGGCAATCGTACCATAACGAAAATATAAAGATTGGCTCTACAATTCAATTCTCAGAAAATGTTGTTTCTAAAAGAAGTTTAACAGAGATAATTCCCTCAGATAATCTCAAATTCTCAATAAAGTATTCTATTAATGTAATTCAATCTTCCATTTCTGAAGACTATTACAACTTTTTGGATTTACTGCGGGCAAACTCAGAAGATTTAGGTTCCATATTTGGCCCTCAACCTTCTTTGTTAACATCTAATGTCAGCCCGGTTAATTCAGACAATAAGGTAATAGGTTACATAAGTGCAAATACTCTCGAAGAGAAAAGGATATTTATTGAAAGATTAGATATTCCTTATAGAGATATACCAGCAATTTTTAATACTTATTGTTATGATACTACTGTAGTAAATACTCCTGTAAACCTTTATGAACAATTTGGTCAACTAAATGGGTTAATACCTCTTGATGCAATTTATGGTAGTAGTCCCATACCTGATTCTTACTCTGGTGCACCACCCTCTTGTGCCGATTGCAGAACTGGAGGTGGCGTAAATAAAGAACCAGACTTTTGGGAGTAGGTTTCAACAAAAAGCCCTAATTCAATAAGTGAATAAGGGCTTTTTGTTAATTTATAGTTGTAATTAAAATTTGTAATTCAAACTCAATCTAGCATTTCTTGGAGGATCTGTTTGCCAGTAATAAGCACTTAACCAAGAGTAATAAGAACCACTGTATAAATATTCGTCTAATACATTAAATACATTGGCTGTGATTTTAATTCTATCTTTTTGCCAGAATAAACCTGCATCCACTTTTACATAATCTGGCAGTGTTTGGCTTGGGTCTGGAGACTCATCCCAATAAGTTTCTCTGTCTGCTAACCAAGTAACACCAGCAGAAAAACCAGTCCCTTTTAAAACACCATTTTGGATTTTATAAGTTAGCCAACCATTTACGGTATGTTTAGCAAATCCAGGTATAATATCTCCTTCGTCTATATCAGTAATTCCCTCAGTAACCTTTGTTACTTTTGAATCTGTATAAGCATAGTTAGCGATTAATTTCAAACCATTTACAATGGTACCTCTCAAGTCGAACTCAATACCTTGCGATCTTTTCTCACCTAATTCTACACTTAATCCAGAGTTTGGATTATTTGGGTCTGAGGTAATTTCATTGTTTTTAAGAATTCTGTAAATGCCTAAAGTACTGCTCCACTTTCCACCAGCCCAATTTCTTTTGAAACCAATTTCCATATTATTTCCAGTAATTGGCTTTGCATCATCACCATTAGTTAATGTACCTGCCTGCGGGATAAATGCTTGATCGTAAAGTGCATACACTGAAGTGAAATCGTTCAAAGAAACACTTAAGCCTACACGAGGAGTAAATCTTTTTGCAGTAAGTGGAGTGCCGCCATAAGAAGATTGACTCACTGTAGTATATCTGCCTGCAAGCGTTAATCTCACTTTATTATTAATGAAACCTAGTTCATCTTGCACATAAACACCCGTATATCTTTGGTCGATAAGACCAGCTACAGCTTGTGCTCTTTCTTCAAGTGGAGTTGTATAATCGAACTGGGGATAACCATTTACAGGAACACCATAGTAAGGATTTAATGGATCAAACTCTGCTCCTACTGAATCTAGCATGTGATATTGTCCCCAATCGGCAAAGTATTCTTTGTTACCAAGATCTAAACCACCTAATATTCTATGTCTTACACTACCAGTAGTTACATCTCCATTTACAAATACCTGCCCCAATGTCATTTTACTTTTAGCATCCCAGCTACTTACTGTTCTCAGTATTTTTCCATCTTCGTAAACAGCTCCTGGCCACATTGAGCTCCCTTGCTGTTGGTAATTGAAATAAGCTAATTGACCTGTAAGTTTCCAATTGTTGTTTAATTTATGCTGGAAATTAACAAAGAAACTGTGATCATCTATGTTAGTTGCAGGCATGCCAGATGGCAAGGTTGTAAATTCTACAGGGTATGTAGCAAAACCATCAGGAGAGAATACATAATAAGAACCTACATCACTCATCTCTGCACGCTGGTATGTATATTCTAATGTTAACTTAGAATTTTTATCGAGTTGGTAAGAGATAACTGGAGCAATTACATACCTGTTGTTAAACTCATTATCTCTGTGCGATTTTTTGTTTTGTGCAGCCAGATTTAAACGATAAAGTAACTTTCCATCTTTACTAAGTTTGCCGTCCAAATCAAGAGTAGATCTGTATAAATCGAAACTACCTACAGTAAAAGAAACTTCGCCTTTGGTTACACCTGTTGGCTTTTTGGTTACTACATTGTACAAACCACTTGGGTCACCATTTGCCAACATAAAACCTGCTGGACCTTTTACAAATTCGATATGGTCTACAAAGCTCATATCTTCTGTAAGTGGGCCCCAGCTAGAATTCACTACATTAAATCCATTACGGAAAGCCTGTATTTGTGAGCCTCTTACTTTAATGTTTGTATAAAGGTCGCCCCAGTGCTCTGTTCTTACAGCTCCACTCACATTTCTAATTAGGCCATCACTCATACTGATAACCTGCTGGTCTTCCAACACGGCTTTAGTTACAACTTGTATGTTTTGAGGAGTTTCTATTAATGGTGTATTTAACCTTAAACTTTGAGAAGGTGCTTCTTCATTATATTGGTTAGCATTTGCCTGAATTACAACTTCACTTAACTCTTGTGCACTTTCATTCAGTGTAAAATTTATGCTTAGAGTTTCTCCGGCTTTTACTACAATTTGACTTTCTTGTGTTTCAAGTCCAACAAATGAAGCAATTAAGGTATAATTTCCAACAGCTACGTTTTCGATTTTATAGTTTCCTTCATGGTTTGTAGTAGAACCTTTTGTTGTACCTTTCAAACCAACGTTTACATATTCAGCTGGTTTCCCATCTGATGTCGTGATGTTCCCCATTATGTTTCCACTTTGTGCATTTACTGCTAAAAGTGTTAAAACATATGCTAGTACACTTAGTAAATATAACTTCATATTATGTTTATTTTTATTAAGATTAATTCTAAATAAAGGCAAAGTTATATTGCAAATCGACTTTCACAAAATATGGTGGGTAAAATTTTTATATGACTTCTAGATTTGAGGAAAATAATGAGAAAAGAGAAGCTTTTTCTTAAAAAATGAGCTTGTTACAAATAAAGAAAAAGCATTAAAATGTATATGTGTAGATATTTATTTAATACTTCACCTTAAAAGTTGAGTTGATGAGTATCTTTCTATTGCTGTAATTATTTACCACTGGGTTTTTGATCTAAATATTCGACGGTAGTTTCATTGATATTGGATGGGTAATTTAGAATTGTATACATTTTAATATATCCATATTTCTATTTTAAGGTTACAATAACCTGTTGAGTATCAGCTAAAAAATTGATGTTTTATATAGGCAAAAAAAGCTTAATTCACCTTTTTTGTATTGGTTATAATTCATGGTTACATATTGTTATATTTGTATAAGGCAATCTTCAACCAGTGTACAAGCCTGTTCACCTAACAGAAAATATAATGAAAAAACATGAAGATAAATATTGCCCCCGTTGTAAGTCCCAGTTCGAGTGTAAAGTTGGATCTATTACACTTTGCCAATGCGCTACTGTTAGCTTGAGTAATGCCGAAAGAAACTACATAAACATGCTTTACGATGACTGTTTGTGTGCCAAGTGTATGGAAGAGCTGAAAGTAGAATATCAAAATAACTTGCTCAAAGAGAAAATTGATGCGCTTTCAAGATCAAATTAGTATTTAATATCTTATATAGGATTCATACTTTAATGAAATATTATTTATAATTATTCTAAATAATATTTCACTTTTAGATATTTGCTCCTATCTTTGCCTCAATTTATAAGTATTCTAAATAAGATTAGTTCTATCTGGAAATTGCTTGAATATAATTTAAAGCAGTAGCCTATTTAAGTTCTATTGAAAGTCAATATCAAATCGACATATTAAGTAGTAACCCTCTTCTATATTAGCAGAGGGTTATTTTTTTATCATTTATGTAGTAAAAATTTTAGTTAATATCTGAGCTTGTAAACTCTTCTGTGTGATCTGAGTCAATTACTAAAGGTTTTGTTTCAATTTTTTCAACCGTACCTATCACCCATTCTCCAACTTTTAAACCTTGCTTTGTACCGTTTTCATTCGCATCTCTGTAATGGATACCACCATATAATCTTGATACTGCCGCTTCTTTTGCAGCAGCCATAAAAGACGAATAATTCCTAGTTGGTAAGCTAAACTTTATCTCTGTGCTATCTATAAAGCTAAAGTTATCGCCAAAATAATGGGTGAGAATATATGCCGAAGCAGCTGAGATTGTAGAATGCCCACTGGTATATTCTGGGAAAGGAGGGGTTTGTAAAAGTGGCTCCCAATTAGGGTCGATATATTTTCTAATAGCCGTTTCTGGTCTAATGCGATCACTACGGTATTTTTCATCCCAACAAGAAAGAAAGGCATCCATCAATCCAACAGAAACTACTGTATGAATCTTAAGTGTCTCTTTAAAATTCTTATTTTCTTTGCGGCAAGCAATACCAGTGATTCCAATCCAATGTGCTCCGGGAGAAATTTTCTTAAGTGCCACCATTAAATGCCCTGTGGTTTTAACAGCAAAAGGATTACAATCCCAAAAAGTTGCTATCGCTCTACTATTATCACCTAAATTTATACTTCCTTCTTCATACACTTCCATCATTAATTTATAGAAAGGAGAATCTTTTTCTGTGCTAAAAGCTACTGGTGGATCAGGTTTAAACTGAGCAGCAGAATCTAAAGTGAATGGGCGTACTGTGTTAAAGTATGGTTCTACTGCTGCAAAAAAAGCGGGCGGTGTTGGGTACCAATACCCCTCTCCTTCTAAAGGTGTATATTTAGGATAGTTAGAGGTTTTATTATATCCATCTACTTTAGCATAGGCTAAAATCTGCTTACTCACGTCTTGTGCATACTCGATAGATTTGTTTATTTTTTCTATAGAATATCCAGCGCGTTTGCAAGAATCTAAAAAGTTTTTCTCGTAATCTGCAATTAGACTACCAGAAGGTTGCACCTTTTTAGCAGTCGCCATCATAGCAAGTAAAGCGCTTAATTCTACAGAGTAGCCTTCTACCTGAGGTTTTGTAATTTCTGGAAATTTATTCAAGCTGCCTTGCATACTCGGATAAATGTTGCTGTTTAGCGATAACACCTCATATCCTGAAAGGCATATATAAGAAAAAAATCTTGCCGCAAGAGGCGGATTCGTTACATCATGAACCATTACATCAGTAACATGCTCAAGAAGTTTGTCTATTTCGTTACTTGGTACTTGTATTACTTTATCTTTTTTTGAGCTACACCCACTCAAGTAAATACACAATCCAATGATCAATATTATGTGTTTCTTCATCTCCATTTTGGTTTCAACTAACTCAAAAATGATTTTAGCATCTAAATCATCAAATACTATTCAAGTAGTTTACCAATTTTTGTAAAAGTTAAAAAAAGCCGTTGTTAGTTAATTAGTAATTTCTTCTCTGTAATATTATAAAACTGCTCGGGACTTTACAATACTTCTATATTAAGTTGATAGGCTTTTGTTTTACTTTGATTGATGCCGAAAAGCAAAGTGTTGTTCAAAGAAACAATGCTTCTAACATCTCCCCAAATCTCAAAACCTGATTCATTTTGGGGTACATATTCAAAATTACCATTACCATCACCTTTTAGCAAAATACCCATATTCGCATCTGTATTGCCAAATCGCAGTTTACCTCTGTGAATGTTCCCGCAAAGTAACAAATCTTTGTTTCCATCATTATTGAAGTCTAATGGCTGTATCGCACAAACTGGAGAAGATTGCACTACCAATGGCAAGGCCTTTTCTTTAAACATACCGCCATTTGTTCCTTCCAAATAAAGTGTTTTTAACTCATTTACTTCGAGATGCTTTACTCCTTCTAGCTCTTCTTTACTAAAGATGTCTTCCATTTTGGTATTTGCGTAACTTTTGTAATCTGGAAAACGACCACGCATCATACTCATTTGGTCTAGTAGTTCATCTCTAGTTACCGATGGATAACTTTCGCCTTGAATGTAAAAACAGAAAATTGGATCTATAGAGCCATTGTCGTCAAAATCTTTGTAAAACAGTTCGGCTGGCTCATTATCACTGACTTTACACTGCGTATTTAGGCCCATGTTTCCAAGCACCAAATCGGGATTACCATCATTATTTAGGTCTTCAATTAGAATTTCATTCCACCAACCACTGTATTCCTTTTCGAAATAAGAGCTAGATTTATCTTGCAGTTTTCCATCTTCATTAATAAATGCTTTTACTGGCATCCACTCTCCTACTACAATTAAATCTTTCACCTTATCGCCATTCAAATCTAGCCATTCGGCATCGGTTATCATACCTGCTTTTTGCAAGTCAGGAGCTAGCTCTGCTGTGGCATTTTTAAAATTTCCTTTGCCATCATTTATTAAAATATAAGATTCTGGTGTTTCAGGATAAATCCCCGGAATCACCCTTCCACCCACAAATAAATCGTTAAAACCATCGCCATTTATATCGGCGGAGCTCACACAGCTACTACTGGTAACCATCTGAGGAATAGCATTCTCCACTTTAGTGAAATTTCCATTTCCATCATTGAGATATAGTCTGTCTTGCAAAGCAGCATCTTCTGGAAAGAAATCATTATAACCTCCACTGCATACATATAAATCTAAAGCTCCATCTGCATTGGCATCGAAGAAAGTGGCAGCCACATCTTCACTTTTCTTATCAGTTTCAAAAGCATTGATGCTTTTTTTAGTGAAGGTCCCATTAGCTTGCTGAATATATAATTGAGCGATTTGCCCACTGGAACCTCCTGTAAAAATATCTTCTAGACCATCGCCATTTACATCTCCTTTTATCATGCAAGGTCCATCAAAAGAGACTGGATTTACCATTAATGGCTGACGCTTAAAATCATTAATATTTTTTTGCTGATGTTCAAATGCAAATGGTACAGTTACTTCTTTATAAAATGGATTGGTCTTTTCTACTGGCTTTTTAATTTGTTTTGCTTCATCTTCTGAAAGTGTTATCAACTGATTGGCATCTATATTACTAAGCTCTTGTAGTTTGTTTCCTGGCCAAATCACTTCAACACGTTCTAGCTTGGTGATATCTCCCAAACCAAAATGCATCACTGGTGAAACACTCGATTGAAAACCTCTCGTAGGCATTTGCTCCAAAAAGAGCTTTTTACCTTGGCTATATAATGTTACTTTGGCTCCTAAGCCATTTGTGTTTTTTCCTTCACCTTCCAATTTTATTTTGAGGTAATTATTCTGCTTTTGCTTGTTAACTTCATTTTGGTAAATAAAGGCTGGCTTGTTGATGTTATTGACAATTAAATCGAGGTCACCATCATTATCTAAATCTGCATAAGCTGCTCCATTACTATTGGAGGTTTGCGTAATACCCCATTCCGATTTATAATTAGAAAAGGTGAGTCCACTGGCAGTAGCTCCATTGTTTTTATAGATGTAGTTGGAAATGTTTGATGAAGGCATTTGATGTACCAAGTCCAACACATCTTTTCGTAAAAGCTTTCCATTTTTGCTATGAGTGAAATCTCCCATGTATTTCATAAAATCCATGTTGGTATAGTCTCTCACATAGCCATTTGTTACAAAAAGGTCTTTCCAACCATCGTTATCATAATCTGCTAATAATGCAGACCAGCTCCAATCTGTGTTTGAAATACCAGCCATTTGCCCCACTTCACTAAAAACCGGTTCACCATCTGCACCATTGCCATCGTGGATTTGCAGCATATTCCGCATATATTGATAATGAAAACCTACTTTTAGGTTTAAATTGAATAACTCGTAATTATCTGGAGCAAAGAGTAATTTTTGTCTGCCATTATCTTCTGGCAACATATCTAGTGTATATACATCTGGTAATGCATCATTATTTACATCGGCAATATCGCTACCCATAGAAAAATGGGAAGTATGCCCAAAAGAACTATGCAACTGATTTGTAAAAGTACCATCCTGATTATTAATGTATAAGTAGTCAGGAATAGAATAATCGTTACTTACATAAATATCTGCCCAGCCATCATTATTAAAGTCTGCTACACCAACTCCTAAACCATAAGACAAACCTGAGCTACTAATCCCGGCAGACATTGTGATATCTTTAAACCGATTTCCATCATTTCTAAAAAGTCTTGACCCATTTATTGGGTTCTCTTTTTTCATATACTCACCTGTAGAAACCTCATCGAGCACTGGCAATGGAAATGGACTGTGATTGAGCAAGAACATATCCAAATCGCCATCTAGATCATAATCAAAAAAGACTGATTGTGTACTGGTAGATGGAACTGCTAAACCATAAGCGGCAGCTTCTTCTTTAAAATGTGGGAAGCCATTTTCATCGGCTCCTTGATTGATATATAATTCGTTTGTTCTGTTTTCTGGGCGTACATTGCCAGAGTAACATACATAAATATCGAGCAGTTTATCTCCGTTTACATCGGCCATAGTTACACCGGTTGTCCATGGTGTTTTTCTGCCAGTAACACCTGCTTCTTGTGTAATGTCTTTAAACTGCATGGGTTGAGAGCTTCCCATGTTCAGGTATAATTTATTGGAAACCATGTTTCCGGTAAAGTAAATATCTTCCCACCCGTCTCCATTTAAATCTCCTACTGCTACTCCGCCGCCATTGTAGAAATATTCGTAGGCCATTACATTGGTATTGAGCCCTTCTGTAAGTTGATTGTTAAAATTGACTTGTGTTTGTTCTGGTGTTAATAAGGTAAATAAAACAGGTTCTGAGGTCTGCTTTTCGGAAAGGTTTGCTTTTCCCTCATTTCTTATTGCTTTTTCGCAGCTTGTAAGTCCTGCAAATACCACTAACCAACAAATTAACTTGCTTTTGAATGAGAGCTTTTTCATAATAGTTTAGTTTAACAGGTAATTCTATCTTACGTTTATTTAAGATAGCAAATTCCTAAAACAAAAAAACCTATGCTGATAATAGAATTACCAGCATAGTTTTATTATAGGATTAGGCTAGATAACTAGTATCCTGGATTCTGAATCAAAGATTCATTTCTATTGAGTTCATCACGCTCTAATGGCATAAAATACATTTTGTCAAGCCATTGGCGGTTTTCAAATCCCGGATCTAGATCTGTTACGGTATAAGTATAATCGTAATTGTCTGTGTCATACTCATAAAGCGTTACGTTAGCACCCGTTTTCAATTTTCCTTCAACCAAGATGATTTTTGCTTGCTCTCCAAATTTCTCTGGGGCAATCATCCATCTTCTTACATCGTGGAAACGGTGCTCTTCGTAAACCAGTTCTACTCTACGCTCGTTACGGTATTGATCCTTTAGTGCATCACCTGTTTCGGTAATTGCAGGCATACCAGCACGGAAACGGATTTTGTTTAACCATGCTTTTGCTTCGTCTTCCTGACCTAATTCGATACTAGCTTCTGCATAGTTAAGCATCGCTTCGGTGTAGCGAAGTTCTGGCCATGGAATTTCTTGTCTTGTATTTTGATCTATAATGCTAGGGTCTTTGTTGATGAACTTATGCATATAGTAACCTGTACGTGTTCCGTTCCAATCTTCTACTGTACTTTGGCGAGTATCTAAACCAAAATAGTTTACTTTTTCACCTTCGAAAATAATTTCGTAAGTACCTGTTTGAATTTGGTTTGCAGGATCTTTCGCTGCAACATCGGCTGTACGAGGTTTCCAGTCTGCACCGTCATAAAGGATGGTTGCATAGAAACGCGGATCTCTATTTTCGTATGGTGCTTCTGCATGATCAGGGTTATCCCAATCGAAAGAAGAACCGTCCATCATCTCGTAATCATCCACTAAGTTTTGAGTTGGTGTATTACCAGCCCAGTTATGATAGCCATTAGGACCATTATCTAATGCAGCTCTACTACCATCTTCGACTTTAGCATTAATAAAATATCTAGCAAAGATTAATTCAGCTTCTCCACCATTTTTAGAAAGTGATATGTTCTCGTAGTTTTGCTCACCTTCTTCTGCAGTAACAGGAGCAGTTAAAGACGTCATGTAACCATCAGTATAATCTAATACTGCTTTTGCTGCTGTTTGGGCAGCCTGCCAGCGAGAAGTTCGATCACCAGAAGTATAACCTAATAATGCAGTATTAGAAAAACTTGAAATTACACTTGAATTTGCACTTGCAGTAGTGATATCGTGTAGATCACTAGCTGCATATACTAATACTCTAGATTTTAGTGCTAATGCTGCTGCTGCAGACGCTCTACCAGATTCCATAGATTTTCCATCTAATAAAGAAAACGCCTCATCACAATCTGCTACTATAAAGCTCACACACTCTTCATAAGTATTTCTTGGTGCAGAGAAATCTTCGGCATCTAAAGTATAAGCTTCATCGATAATTGGAATACCACCCCAAATTCTTAAAAGTTGGTGATAGAAAAATGCTCTCATAAAACGCGCTTCGCCTTTTAATCTATCAGCTAAATCTGTATTCTCGAACTGAGGTTCTGCCAAGTTTTCTAAAGCAATGTTGGTCGCTCTAATTCTTGAATATAAGTCATTCCACCTAAGTCTAGGATCTCCCCAGTTAATTACATCTTGTGGGTTAGAGCGTGACTCAGTAACAGTGGTTACACCTCTACCTGGGTGAGTGAAGATTGCTTCGTCTGTAGTAGATGCGAGCATCTCTTCATTAAAACCACCATCGTTTAAACCATTATAAATCTCAGTAACAAATGCTTCTGCTAAACCTCCATCTACCCAAACATCTGCTTCAGAAACCTGATCGAGTGGTTTGGTGCTTACAAAGTCATCGTTGCAGCTTACCGTAAAACTGGCTGCAATTACTGTTGCTATAAATATATATATGTGTTTTATCCTATTCATCTTCATAAAATATTTAGTTCTTAAAAAGATACGATTGCACCCAAATTGATTACTCTCGACTGCGGGTAGTACTGACCACTTTGACTATTAGATTCTGGGTCGTAAACTTTCAGTTTATCCATTGTAAACAAGTTCATACCATTGGTATAAATTCTTGCATGTTGGATACCCAATTTCTCTGTAACAGTAACAGGTAAAGTGTAACCTATTTCGAAGTTTTTCAAACGGATATAATCTGAGCTTCTTAACCAATAAGTGTTGTTGCTTGAATACCACTGGTTGTTTCTATCTGCAATTCTTGGATGTACACTACTAGGGTTATCAATTTGCCAACGATTTTCGTAAGTATCAAGCAAATAGTTACCAATACTTCCAGATTCAGTGATTACAAATACTTTAGCACCAGCGGCTCCTTGGAATAGTATTGAAAGATCGAAGTTTTTGTAGCTTGCTCCAATGTTAATACCACCTTGGAATAATGGAATAGCAGTATTGTTTGTTCTTACCTGATCATCTGCAGTAATTTTTCCATCTGGCACACCTTCTGGTCCGTAAAGGTCTTTGTATTTCATATCACCCGGACGCAGGTTATTAGTTAATGCACTGTAGTCGATGGTATTCGCATCAATTTCTTCTTGAGATTCAAATACACCATCATACTCATATAACATATAAGTATACATTGGCTTACCAGTAGTTTTTTGCCAATCTGGAGCACCCGGAGCTTCATCCCAATAAACAATTTTGTTTTGAGCATAACCACCGTTTACACTGAAGTTAAATTTGAAATCGTTAATCGAAGTTTTGTATCCTATGTTAAAGTCGAAACCTTCGTTTTTAACTTCTCCAATGTTTTCTGGTGGTAAAGTCATACCTGTTGACTGAGGTACTGAACCGAATTTAGGCCAAAGTATATTGGTTCTTTTATTCATGAAGTAATCAAACTCGAAGAATATTTTTCCATCAAATAGATCACCTTCTAAACCAATATTTGCGTTGTTTGCCACCTCCCAAGTAATAGTACTATTAGGTACACGTGCTTCGTAAAGAGATTTTGTTTCTTGACCACCAATAATGTAGCTACCGAATCCGTAAGTAGAAAGGTATTGGTATTCCAATAAAGCACCATCTGGTCCAAGTGTGATATTATCGTTACCCATTTGTCCCCAAGAACCACGAAGTTTTAAATAGCTCAGTACATCAGAAAGTCCACCTTTCCAGAATTCTTCTTCAGATATAACCCAACCAGCCATTACACCTGGGAAGAAACCCCATCTACTATCTTCTGGGAACATGTATGAACCATCATATCTCCATAAGAACTCTAGTAGGTATTTTTCTTTATAGTTATAAGCTACACGACCGAAGTAATTTAAACGAGCTCTTTCCCAAGCACTACCACTGTTATTTTTCTCAGCATCGCCACCAGCAAAAATCTGATCAATTGCGCCTGAGATATAATATCTACGATAAGCGCCAAAGCCACTCCATTCGATGGTTTCTTTATTAGTACCTGCTAATACTGTTAAGTTATGATCGCCAAATGCTCTATCGTAAGAGAAGATACCACCTAACATAATGTTTGTTTGGTCTTCGTTACCTTGGTTTAATCTTGGTTCTGCCGGACCACGAGCACCTGCTACTAATAGTGGGTCGCCATCATCACCATAAGTTACACCATCCCAAGTATATAAATACCAAGGAGTTTCCCATCTTTTTGTTTGTCTGATGTATTTATCAACCGCTGCAGTACCAGTGAATTTTAAACCTTCAACACCTGGTATTAAAACCTCAATTTTACCATTAGTTTGCAGGTAGTTTCTAGTATCTCTGTCGTAACCAGTTTCGTTAGTGGTAATTACTACTGGGTTTTGACCATTTTCAATATCAGGACCTGGTAAGCCATTTGGCCAATAGGCTGGAGATGTAGGTATACCTCTCATTTGCATTCTAAAGATAGCACCTGCTCCAACTGTTGGGAAGAATCTTCTTTCTTGACGACCTAAAACACCAATACTAGTTTTAATATATTTATTGATGTTACCATCAAGATTTACTCTAAAATCGTATTGCTTGTAACCAGTTGCTGCATCTTTATAGAAAGCATCTTGATTTTGGTATCCTAATGAAGCCAAATATTTAAAATCTTCTGTTCCACCTGTTAACTGCAAATTATGCTTAGACTGTGGAGACCAGTTTTTTAAAGTAGCATCATACCAGTTTGTATTTGGGTGTCCCCATGGATCTGAGCCATTTCTGAAAAGCTCAAAATCTTCTGGACTATAAGGAGCCTCAAGTATTGCACCGTTTGGTCTGTTATAAGTTCCTGTTGAATTAAAAGCTGCTTGTGCGGCAGACCACTCATCAACCGGAAGGTTATAAATTTCTAGCTCGTTTCTCATCTCTGCAAACTGAGTTGCATCTGCCAAATCTGGAATTACTGTTGGCTGTGCCCAACCTTGGTTAAATGAATAAGAAAGTTCTGGCTTACCACTTGTACCTCTTTTGGTTGTAATTAGAATTACACCGTTTGCAGCACGAGCTCCATAAATAGCAGCAGAAGCATCTTTCAATACAGAGATACTTTCTATATCCATTGGGTTAAGACGATCCAAACCACCAGCTCTTGCAGGAATACCATCAATTACAATAAGTGCATCGTTGTTACCCAAAGTGTTTGTACCTCTAATTCTAATACCAGAATTATCGTAACCTGGCTCACCACTTCTGTTTACAGCAAACAAACCCGGTACACGACCAGCTAATGAGTTAGAAAGGTTAGTTACTGGAGACTTTACTAATTCGTCACCTTTTACGGCTGCAACCGAACCAGTTACAGTTACTTTCTTTTGCTCGCCATAACCTACTACAACAATTTCTTCTAATTGCTCAGAGTCTAATGGCAAAGAAACATTAATAGTAGTTTGAGCACCTACTTCAACCTCTTGGGTAATATAGCCAATATAGCTAAATTGAAGTATATCTCCCGAAGTTGCAGAAAGTGCATAATTACCATCTAAATCTGTAGTGGTACCAGTAGTAGTTCCTTTAATAAGAATACTTACACCCGGTAATGCTTCTCCATCTTCTGATTTTACATTACCACTAATTCTAACTTGTTTTGCTTCATCACCGATAATTTCAGTGATTTTAGCCAGGCCGTCTTCAGGTTTACTTACATAAATACTTTCGTTAATTCGCTTAAAGCCTAAGCCTGTTTCTTTAGAAATATTCCTAAGTAGTTCTGCTAAAGACGTTTTCTTTACATTCGCATCAATTCTGAAGCTATCGTCAATCAGCTCTCCGCTATATGTAAAACCAAATCCTGTTTTTGCTTCAATTTTTGCAAAAACATATTTTAACTCTTCATTCTGTACCTTGAGGTTCAGATAAACTTCATCCATACTTTTTCCTTGTGCATTTCCATCTTCTGCAGATAAAATACCAAAGAACAAAGCCTGGAGAAGGAACCCATAAAAGCCTAATTTTGACATAAGCCAAATTTGTCTTAGTAGTTTCAATTTCATATTTTTAATCGCGTTTTGGTGAAAAAATTAATTCATCAGAAATGCACAAGTTTGCCTTGCAGACGGCCAAATCTTTAGAGGCAAACAACCGATTGTGCCGGAGTTTTACTCCGGTTTTTTTGTTTCTGATATTTTTTGTAAAAAATTAGTCTTTAGTTAACTACTGTCGTGTATAGTTTTTCTCATAGTTTTAGTTTACTTTTTTTACAATAACCTTATCATTTTTCTTATCTATTGTGTATTCAATTTTCATTGAAAATTTTAATCCTTCTAGTACTTCTTTGAGAGGCTCGTTTACAAAAGTTGCGTTAATTTTACCCGGCATTCTCATGTGGTCTTTGTTTGGAAAGATAAATTCTACACCATACCATCTCTCCAATTGATCAACTATTTGTAAAAAATCTGCATCTTTAAAGTAGAGTATATCGTCTTTCCAAGCCAGCTTAAAATCTTCTGCATTCTTTTTAGAATAACCGCCTGTTTTTTTCTCGTAAGTAATCATCTCGTTTGGCGTAAGCAATGCTTCAAACTCGTTGCTATTGTGCTCATTGTTATAAGTCATCACTTTACCAGTTACTACTGTAACCTCTACAGTTTCTTCACTATTAAAAGACTGCACGTTAAATGAGGTGCCCACCACTTTTACCTCTATTTCTTCTGCAATTACCCTAAATGGATACGCCTCATTTTTCTCTACTTCAAAAAAAGCTTCACCATCTAATTTTACTTCTCTGTTTTTAATGAAATTGCTAGGGAAAGTAATACTACTACCAGAGTTAAGTTTTACTAGGCTACCATCAGGAAGTTTAATGTTAGACTTTTGCCCTAGTGGTGTAGATTTGGTAGTATAGGTAACTTTTTCAACTATTACTTTTTCTTTTGTTTCGAACTTGTATAACCAAAACAAGCCTAGAAGTATAGCAACAGATGCTGCCCATTTAAATACGGTTGAAAGTTTTACAGGTGGTTCATTATAATCGGTTGAACTGAATTTAATTTCAGTTTTTTTTTCATCGCCTGAGCGATACCTTAATATTTTATTGAGTGACTCGTCGAACTCTTCGGGAGTAGGGTCTAGTTTCTCTCTTTTTAAATTGAGCAAGATTTCTCTTGCTGTTAGTGCTGCATCTTTATTTTCTGGCTCTGTTTGCATCCAGTTTTGAAAGAATGCATTCTTCTCCCCACTGTCTCCTTTTACCCAATCAATAAAGTCAGTATCAACTAAAAAGTCTTCTATATCGTAATGGTTATATTTCATATTGGTTCATGTCTATATATAAAAGAACCAACCTCTCATTTTTCCATCGTTTTTTTAGATTTTTTTTCTAAAAAAATTTCAATAGCATAATATACAGATTGATAGTGCTGACAATCAGCAATTTACCTTTTAATAATTTTATAGATTTATACAGAAGATTTTGTGCAGACTTTTGGTTTGTAAAGTCCATTAAGACTGCAATCTCTTCCATTTTTAGTTCTTCAAAAAAATAATAGTAAATTATTTCGCGCTGCTTGCGAGTGAGTACTTTAAGTGCATTATTAATGCGTAACTGATTTTCTTTATCTATTTGTTGGTTGATGATTATCTGCTCTATGGAATAGCTGAGTGAAAAATCGTAACCATCTAGCAAATTAGATTGTAAATTCATTTTGCTGTTTCTTCTGATCTTGGCAACCAGATTATTCTTGATGGATCTGAACAGATAAAATTTGATTGATGTGGTTTCTGAGAGTTTATCTCTCTTTTGCATAAGTTCAATAAAAAGATCTTGAATTGTATCTTTTATAAGATTTCTGTCTTTGGTAAACTGACTTGTATAATTATATAAAGACTTGTAATAGCAATTATAGATATGCACTAAAGCCGGTTCACTCCCAGCTTTAAACTGTATCCAAGTCTCTTTATCATCTTTGAAGTTAGATATTGCATGTATGCTTTTGTTGTCTGATAAAGTTAATACTTCATCATAACTGTTAGTTGTTATGTGTCTCATTTTCATATATAGTGCAAGTAGTAATGCAATATAATGAAGTTATTATAAAAACTAAAGGATAATCTGACAAAGAAATTCAAGATCAGACCCAATTATTCCCTGTTCAGTAATGCATACAATGATTTATATATTATAGATGGCTTTCTATTAAAGAGATTATATCTGAACAGTAAAACTGTGCGTACCCGATTTTACATTAATAATATAATCACCATTAATCTTGCTGATACTCGCCATATGTTTATCATCTTTGGTAATGTGATCAGACTTTATATTAATAGTAGCTGTGCTATTCGCTGGAATAACCACACTGTATTTTACCACTTCCCCTTCCTTTTTCCACGAAGAAACAATTTCACCATACGGACCTTGATGTTTAGCTTCGAACTGATCGAGTCCTTCTACAAAATGAGGATTCAAAATTACATTTTTAAAACCCGGCTTTTCTGGGTCTGGATTAATACCTCCAAGAGCTTTGTAAAACCAAGCACCAATTTCACCAAACATAATGTGGTTTCTAGAAATGTCAGACTTAGCATCTATTGGCCAGTTTTCAAACAAACTAGTTGCTCCGTTTTTAATCCACCAACCCCAAGATGGATAACTGTCTTGCAATGCCACTTCATAAGCCAGATCGCTATAGCCATTTTCACTCAATGCATTTAAAATAGCTTTTGTACCCAACAAGCCTACATTAAGGTGGCTGTTATCTGCTCTTACTTTCTTCTCCAAATTGGCAGCTACTTTAGCTTTCATATCATCTGGTACAATGCCCCAGAATAAAGCTGTACTTTGCTCTGTTTGGAAACCACTTCCATATATGCCAGTTTCTTTATCAAGATATTTATTATTGATGGCATTCTTAATTGAATCAGCCAAGTTTGCGTATTTCTGGTTGTCTGCTGTTTTACCAAAAAGCTTTGCAGATTTCGCCAATATAGATGCATCTACATAATAATATATAGAAGATGTAAATTCTTTAGGTGTTTTGTCTGCTACAGGAATCCAATCGCCTAAGCCCCAATCGGTAAGGCCGGCAGAATCAATTTCGGCGATGTGGTCTACATAAAGCTTTAGACTTGCATAAGAATCTGAAAGCAAAGTAGTATCTCCATAAAACAAATAGATATTCCAAGGAATAATGGCAATGGTACTTGTCCAATCGGGACCATTACCCCAATCGTATCCCCAAGCGTGTGTAGGAATTATAGATGGTAAAACACCATTTGGTTGTTGTTCATCGCGATGGTCTGCCAACCATTTTTCGTAAATGGTAATTCCATCAAAATTAAAGAGTCCTGTTTCACTTGCGATATGAGCATCTCCTGTCCAGCCATTTTTTTCTCTTTGAGGGCAGTCTGTAGGGTAGCCGAAAAGGTTAGAAAGATAAGAATTATTCGTAGCTGCCCACATTTTATTAAGTAGTGAATCTGAACTATGCACATTTCCGACTACTGGCACATCGCTGTGCATACGCATACCAATTAGACTTTCTTTGCTAAGAGTAATTGGTTTATCGCTATTTACTTCTACATATTGAAATCCTTTATAGTTGAATTTCGGCATAAAGGTTTCTACGCCTGCACCTTTCAAGATATAAATATCTGTTTGGAATGGATCGCTATCGTCAGTTGGGCGATAATGTACATCAATATTAGATTGATCTACATGTCCTTCATCACCTAATAACTCTGCATGTGTTACTCTTACAACTGTCCCTTTTGCCCCTTCTACTTTTATCTGGCTTACACCAGATATATTCATCCCTAAATCATACACATAGTTTTGGTTACTAAACTGATTGAATTCAACTGGCTTAATTTGATCTGTTATACGAATAGGCTGTAAAGCTTGAGCTACTAGTTTTTCTGCCGGATTCTCAACCTCTATGGCTGACTTCCAAGATTGGTCGTTGAATTTTGGTGTATCCCAACCTTTTTGCTCCAATCTGGCATCGTAATGTTCTGCTGTATATATGCTATTAAAAATGATTGGACCCAACGAGGTTTTCCAGCTTTTATCAGTACTGATTACCTCTTGGCTGCCATCTTCATAAGTTACAAAAAGATTTAGGCAAAACTTTGGGCGAGCTCTCCAATGTGCTTTGTGAAAATCCCACACCGCAGTAGATTGGTGATTGTACCAACCATTACCAAGTAAAATACCTAAAGCTACTTCTTCTTGTAATTGCGCTGTAACATCATGTGCCACATATAATACCCTCTTATCGAAGCGGGTATACATTGGGTCAAGCACATGGTCACCTACTTTTTTGCCATTAATAGAAAACTCAAACAAACCTGCAGCAGTCACATAAGCCATTGCCTTTTTTACTTTGCCTTTCGGTTTAAATACTTTTCTGAAGTACGGAGCAGGTTTTAAATCTACATCGTCTGTGTCTGAAATAAATGAACCTTGCCAATTGCTGTTTCCTAAAAATCCGGTTTGGAAACTATTTACCTTAGCATAGTTGCTTTCCACGAAGTCGTTGTTCGACAGTTTTACCGTCCAGTAATATTTGCTAAGTGGTTGTAAGGTCTTTCCTTGGTAAGTTACCAGCATGGCATCACTCATAACTTTATTTGTATCCCACATATCTCCTTCGCCCTTTGCCACTGCCGCTGAGTCTGTACCTACAATAACTCTGTAAGACTCTTGCGAAATGTCGTTGCCTTTGTTAGGCATTTTCCATCGAAACCTTGGGGTAGTATTATCAATAGAAATGGGATTAACCAGATATTCACATAAAAGGTCAATTGGCGCTTGTTGTTGTTTATCGTCGCAAGAGACGCAAAATACAAATAAGCTAAATAATATATAGAAAGATTTCATGATGTATGAAATGCCTTAGAAGCAGTTTAGAGTTTTTAATGCAAATGATGAAAGTATCCAATATTAGTCTTTCAATTCTAAAAACAACAACAATTGCAGATCAAGTAGGAAATAATTCTCCTGTATATGGAAATAGCCAAGTATAGCTATTTTAGGCCTTATCGCTTTGTTTTAATAGTGCACCATTATTTAGTGAGCTTTGCAAAGAAGTATATATTAAGACTTGATCTATTTATCTATCAAATAGGCCGAATTCTTTTAATTCACCTTATCAAACTCTACATAAAATGGAAAAATGTTTCTTCCATTAATTTCATAAAATGGTTTAAAGTCACAGTCTTGTTGAGAAAAGTAGATATTTTTCATCACAATAATATCTGTGTCTATTTTCTCATTTTTCTGTTTTTTAACCATCGAACCAGCTTCGAGATACATATCGCCATCCACTTCTATAGGGTTTACAAACTTGAATTTGATGTTGTAATAACCTTCGTTGATGGTAACTCTCCATTTGCCATAAATCTCTTCTTGTGCCCAAATACCTCTGCTACCACTGGCATCATTTCTATTCAATACAGAAGGATTTTCATGTCGATCGCCTACAACTATTCTCGGTGGATTCTTAATATTTTCAGAAGTAATCAACTCCGCATACACTCTATCAAACTCAGACTTGAGTGCTTCCGCAACACCTTTATTATCACCCAAAATATTCATTTGCTCGTAGGGATCATCATCCAATTTAAACAACTCAAAATCTGTGATGGGTGAATTATGATCTGCATGCCCCACCAGTTTATAGGGACCGCTTTGCATGGCAATATTGTTGTATAACTCAGGGTATTTGCGTGTCCAGTAAAAGAACATAGTTCTGTTTTCCCAGATAATTTCTTCACCTTCTAGCAAAGGCAATAAACTTTTGCCATCAATACTTCTATCCATTGGCATTTCTACATGGCAAATTTGCGCTAGTGTTGGCAATATATCGTAATGCGCTGCCGGAATTTCGATATCTCTGTTACCTTCGAAACGAGCTGAATATTTTAGAAAAAAAGGTACCTTAACACCTCCACAATACACATCACCTTTCTTTCCTCTTAAACCAGCTATATATCTTACCTGTTGCGGGCCATTATCCGTCATAAAAATGATGAGGGTATTGTTGGCAATTTTGAGTTCATCAAGTTTAGCAAATAACTTCCCTAAATTATCATCGATGTTGCTCACCATACCATAAACCTTTCGGGCATCTTCCTTGTCTTTTTCAGACATCTCTACAAACGGTTGGCGTCTATCTTCAAAACCAAGAGAGGGGTCTATATCTTTATATAAGTTATAATATTCTTCTGGAACTTGTAAAGGGGTATGTGGCGCATTAAATGCCAAATAACAGAAAAAAGGATTTCTCGTACCTGATCGTTGATTTTTCTCTATAAAGTTAATTGCTTGTTGGGTAAAGATATCTGAACAGTAACCTTTATAAGCTTTCTGCTTTCCATTGTACCAAAGCACCGGATCGAAATAACTGCTATCACCTTTAAAGTAAGTAGTAAAATCGCCGACTTGCCCCATACCACCAGAAAGGTGAATAACCGATTCATCAAAACCCTGATCGTTTGGCCTGCATGGATAGTTATCGCCTAAATGCCATTTGCCAAATGCGCCAGTTCTGTAATTGGCTTGCTTGAGCATTTCTGCAATTGTTACTTCGTTGGCGGCCATAATTGCACCACCATTATATGTATCTCTTACACCTGTTCTTAATGAATATCTGCCCGTCATGAGGCTTGAACGGGTAGGAGCACAAACTGGCGAAACATAAAAATTATTAAAACGGGTACTCTCTTTAGCAAAACTATCAATCACAGGAGTTTGTACATGCGGATTGCCTGTATACCCCAAATCACCATAACCCTGATCATCAGTAATAATTAAAATGACATTAGGATGCTCGAAGTCTTGAGCAAAACTCAAACTGACTGTGAAAATTAAAATGTTAGTGAGTAAAGTAATTATAAATCTTCTTTTCATTATCTCAGTTAAAAAAATCGATTCTTGCAATTAGCAAAATTATAATACTAATTGTTTATTCTGCCATGCGTACCACCATATAATACCAATTTTTTTGGAAAGGAAATGATTATAGCTACAAATTAAATAAAATACCATTATTTTGTTATTTAAAACAGGATCGATTTAACTATTTAATTAGCCCATGAAACCCAATTACAAGATTATTGCAGATGACAAAGATCGATTTGAAAGTACAACAAAGTTCGAATTAATGTTGAAGAAGATTAAAAACGAAGTAAAACAAAAATATGCTCTACAGCTATCTGCTGAGACCAATATTTTTAAGTACTCATTTATTAAAAATGTATATAGAAATTAAGAAGAGGGAGGCTAAGCTAAGTTCATATAAAAACTTGCATTTTGATTATTCTCAATAAAAACAATGGTTGTCGTATTCAATAAAAATAAGGCAACCATTGTTTTTGATCATATTAATTATTTTTCTTATCAGGTTCGCTCAAATTAATGTAAACAGGCTTATCTCTATCGCAGGTAATTTTACCATCGGTATATTCCAACTGTGCTACTTGAATTGAGCTTCGTCTTGTTCTGTAATTATCTACCCTTTTATTATCTGGTACTCTACCGGGATGTGTAAAATAGAAGACAAAGGCTTTATCTCCATGTACCACTACTCCCGGATGCCCGCCCATTACTTTATCGTCTTTGCCTTTACCGGGTTTTTGTAAAATATTATTTCCTTGTCGTTGCCAGTTAATTAAATCGTCAGAAGAGAACACACTTAAGCCATCCCATGCATCGCAGAGCATCCAATTTTTATTCATCCACCTAAACACAACAGGTCCCTCTCCCCTATCTCCAACTACTTTTTTACCACTATCTTTCCAATTGTATAAATCGTTGCTGTCTGCATAATACATCGATTTGCCATCTCGCTCATTGTTATAATACATCCGCCATTTACCATCTGGCAATCTAAATACGCAAGCATCTATACACCTATCTGAAGCTAATTCTAACTTAGATTCAAATTTCCAGTTAATCATGTTTTTACTAGTAAGATGTACAATCCAGCGAGGATGCCCCCACTCATTAAATACACCCGGCACATAAGTGAGATACATATGGTAATTTCCTTTGTGCTCAATTACCTCTGGTGCCCAGTGGGTATAACCTTCCATTCTATATTGAATATCGCAAGTATCGCGGTATTGCCAAGTAGCACCTCCGTCTAAAGATTCGGCAATGCCAATTCGGGTTCCGTGTACCCAACTTACACCATCTAGCTGTTCTTCATTGGCTCTGCGATTGGTGTAAAACATAAACCAACGATTCTCTTTTCTATTCCAAATAATCGTGGGATCTGCGGCTCCATCATAAACGGGGTCTCTAAAAAGCGGCTTATCTGCCAGCCTTACTTTATCCTGTGCTTGTAAAAACAGAGGAATATTTAGTAATAGGATGGCTACAATTAAAAAGGGTTTAAATTTAATAGATTCAGAAGGCACAATAGGTAGTTTTATATAATTTGATAATAAGGTATTTCAATTAATCCAAGTGGAAAACTTCGCGCAATGGCTTAGTTACAGGTGAATTATCTGGATTGGTTTCCATAATGTCTGCCATGTACGCCCACCATTTTTTTACAATTGGATTGTTTGGGATTTGTGCTTCTTTTACTTGGTCAGCCACTTTTTGAAAGGCAAAAAGCGTAAGTGTTTCTTCATCTAAATAGATGCTGTAATCACTGATTCCCGATTCTGAAAGCATGGCTTCTAATTCTGGCCATATTTCATCGTGTCGCTTTTTATATTCCGCTTCGAAGCCCGGTTTTAGCTTCATGGTAAAAGCATTTCTGTACATAGCTAATTTGATTTATTGATTAAAAATCAGTGTTTATTTTATAGTAAGTTATGAAGACCTACTCTTCTAATTTACAAATTACTTTTTATCAGATTTCGCAATTCGTAATTTTTATGTACAGACATAGATTTGTTACAGGTGAATGTTGATAATTGCTTACTTACTCTATCAATTTTAAAGTACAAATAGAATATATTGTATCATTACAAACCTCCTTATACGCGACACAATCGCAATAATTGAAAAAAAATGAGCATATTGGCAGTTTCTTACTGGCCAATAAAAATCTAATTAAATACAGATGCTTTTTGCGCATTCTTCTGAACGTAAGGAATGATAAACTTGCCCGCATCGGTGAGGTTGGTATTCTCAATTCCTCCACATACCTCTTTTAAAATGGAGTAATAAGGTTTTTCTGCTCCATCAAAAAAAGCCCAGAAATACCAACCGATTCTATTTTGCTTACAAACTTCCAGTATTTTTTCAGCTTGGTAATTTCCGGCAAAACCTGCGGGTTTGTCCCAACCGAACTCTCCAACTATGATAGGTAAACCGGCATTTTTTAAAGCAGATAAATCTTTTTCCACTGAAAATGGAGGAGTCCAGTCTGTAAAGCTTTTGTCTGCGGTTTGCCAATAACCATACAAATGAATAGAAAATACCACATTTTTCTCTGGATCAGCTTCTAACACATCTTTGCCAAACTCTGTAAACATTTCTGGATTTTGCCCGCAAAACTTTCCGGCATCTATCACAATCAGGTTTTTAATGCCTTTTTCTCTAAACTGTTTGATTGTGGCAATATAGCTATCTCGCCAAGCTTCTGAAGATTCAAAATTGTGTTCGTTGGCAATGTTCACCCAAAGGTATTTTTCAAAATCGTTGCCAATCTTAATCACCTGCTCAGATGTCCAATATTCAGTAATGGTTTCAAAATCGGCTTTATCACAAGTGGAATTGTGCATCTCTAACATGGGTACAATGCCCGCATTTACAGCCCTTTCTACCAAATCACGTTGGCTCTTAGGATTGGCATTCCAACCATAAGCTCCTTCAGTTTGAGAGATAATTCTCACCGCATTCGCCCCAGAATTCGGAATGTGCTCAGACATATTATTTAGTTTGCAGGCTTCATTGCCATTCCAGAAAACCGAAGTATTGTAACCCATAGGCGTAAAAGCCACTCCATTTGGATCGTAAATATTTCCATTACTCACAAAAAAGCCAGAGCCTGTGTTGTAAGCAGGTCTGGCAGTTTGTGCATTTAGTGAAAGTATATTTTGTGTAATAAGGAATAAAAAAAGGATGGTGAATAATCTCATTTTAATAGATGTTGTATTGATTAATGGAATGATATCTTAGTCTTCTGCAAAAAAAGTAGTTACTGTACCAATGGGCGCTTTGTAGTTTAGGTAGCCATCTTCCAATTCGATTACACCTAAATCTTTATAGTTTTCTTCTCCGCTACCAGTTCGATAAGCGTGAAATTTTGTAGCATTTGTACCCTTAATTTTCATGTGCACCCCTTTGTCCCATTTAGAAGACCAATTGGAGATAATTAAAGCATCTGGATGATTTGTGCTATTGGAAGCAAAGGCAATTACTGGTACTTGTGAGTCCATACAGTAAGTGCGGGCGACTGCCATGCCTGCTTGCCCAGCTCTTGAAGCCTGTTTGTAGAAATAATAACCTTTTTGCACTTGGTAAGTGCCATCTTCATTTACTCTAAAAGCATTTCCGGGGTTTGGGTCACCTCCCTCCCATTTTGCAGGTCGCTGAATGCCTGCCCATGGGATAATTGCATTTACTTTGGAGTTATAGATATTTCCGTAAATCTCTCTCATAAACATCACATCCATTTTGCCCCAACTGGTAGATGTTACCCAAGCATGCATTCCGGGTCTGGCCTCTCGAAGCATATCAATCCCTGAACTATTATGATTGCCATACCAGCGTTGCATACTCAAGTCGCCATAAAAGCCATGAGAAGTGATAATACCCATGTTGTTGAGGGCTTCTTTATCGTCTAGCAAACCAGCAGCACAACCCCAAGCACTAAAACGAAACCAGTTAGAAGGCTCTCCATTGGTTAAGTATACATCTTCTAAACCTGCTTCTTTCATCATAGCAGGCATAAACTTTAGAAAATCGTTTACTTGCTCATGCGGCCAAAACATGTTGTAGTCGAAAAAACCTTCCCCGGAACCATCTTGCGGCCAGCGTTCCCAATCTTCGCCCTCGTTGTGCAACGAAAGGTATTTTAAAGGAAGTTTCTTTTCTTTTTTGAGGAAGCGTGCCCAATCGATCATATATGCCGCTAACGCTTCTTTCATTTCGGGATCGAGGTCTCTACCGCCAAAAAACTTTTGCTGTGTCGCCCAAGCTGGTGGACCATATAGCGTCGTAATAATCGTGAGATCACCCTCTCTAGATGTTGTTGTCGCAAATCCCTTCTCTGCAAATTCCAACATATACTTTGCAGACCATTCGTGCTTAAATTCAGCATCTGGTGAAGCTTGATGCCAAGGGTCTAAAAACATTTTTAGCAAAGAGACTTTTAAACCATCTTCACCAAAAACCAGATCGATTATCTCCGATTTTTCTTTTTCATCTAACAAACTAAAACCGCCATACTCTTGCGGTTCTGCGGCATAGACTGAAGTTTGCGCGGTTTCAACATAATTAAAGCCGAAACCATCCCAATCGCGAAGATGCTTGGAGAAATCCACTTCGGAAGGAATCTTATTGATCAACTTATACTGAGCAAATAGAAAAACAGGGTTGAAAAGAAGGGCTATGAATAGAGTTGTTAGTTTTATTTTCATATTCAGTGAGATTTATAATTCATACAGCTTGCGTGCTGCATGGCTAATTGAATAATATAAATCTACTGCTTTTAACCCTTGATCTCTAAAAAACACTGGCCTGCCCTGTGCTGTTTGGTGCTTGTTTTCTTCTCTACAAAAACGCTGAAATACGGATATGCTCAAACATATCTTTTAAATATTTTTCTGCTTGCGTATCTCCCACCGGATATTCGTATTCAAAATGTAAAGTCCGATTATCTCTATAATAGGTTTCTGCTTTTCCGATTACGTTACCATTTTCTTCTTTCTGGGTAATATATACTTTGCGTGTTTCAGACAAATATTTGTACTCGTAAAAAACTGGGCTTTTATCTTCGCTAAAGTATGCTTCTGATGTTAGTTCAGTATCTTCCAATTTGGTAGTAAACCAAACTTGTCCTTTGTCTCCTTTATAAAAATAATAGTCGTCTCCCCCTTTCGCTCGTGCCTCTCCAATTGTGCCATTTTCAAAAGGAGTATTTCTAATTTTCAATCTCAGTACTGGTACTATTGGTACTATTCCTGTGCTATAAATCCCTTTATAAGGATCTTTCCAGAAACTAACTGGTTTTTGATTAACCGATAAGCCTTCTACTGTGGCATTTGCTAGCATTTTACTGTTGATGTTCATCGATGTATTAATCTCTTTGAGTTTTGCCAAGCCTTTATCTTTCACATCATCGTAACAGGGATACGCCACTTCTAATACCAACTGACCTTTTTGATGGAATAATAAGAGATAATTTTTAATATTTGATGAAACCCAATAAACAGCTGTTTTGCTATCTGGCAATTGCTCCACCAACTGTGTTTCTGATAAAGATGCTGTATAGCTTTGATTAATTGCATTTGCTCCACTAAAT